>CAIWLA010000031.1 GCA_903913345.1 uncultured Magnetococcales bacterium
CGCAATCAAAAAAGTCACATCGGTCGCAGGCTCTACCGCGCTGCGCAATCAAAAAAAGTCCGCACCATTCCTCAGGCCACCATACAGCGACCGTGCGCCACATGATACTCAAACTCTTCCCGGAAGGCCTTGATGGCACCCACCACCGGCATGGCCGCCGCGTCTCCCAGGGCACAAATGGTCTTGCCCTGAATGTTTTCGGAAATGCTCAACAATAAATCGATATCTCCCTGCACCCCCTTGCCATGCTCCAGGCGATCCATCACCTGGGCGAGCCAGCCGGTTCCTTCCCGGCAGGGAGAGCATTGACCGCAAGACTCATGCCGATAAAACCGGGAGAGCCGAGCAATGGCCCGGACGATACAGACCGAGCGGTCCATGACAATCACCGCCCCGGAGCCTAACATGCTGCCCGCCCGACTCAAGGCGTCATAGTCCATCGTCACCGTCTCGCAGACCGCCTTGGTCAGCACAGGGGTCGAAGAACCACCGGGGATCACCCCCTTCAGGTTATCCCAACCACCGCGCACCCCACCGGCATGTTCTTCCAGCAACACCCGCAGGGGAATGCCGAGTTCCACCTCATAGTTGCCCGGCTTGTTGACATGGCCGGAGACGGAAAAGAGCTTGGTCCCGGAGGATTTTTCCACGCCCAGTTTGCTGTACCATGCCCCACCATTGGTCAGGATGGCCGGTATGGCCGACAGGGTCTCCACATTGTTGATCACGGTCGGGCCGCCATAGAGGCCGACATTGGCCGGAAAGGGCGGTTTGAGACGGGGTTGTCCCTTCTTGCCCTCCAGGGATTCGATCAGCCCGGTCTCTTCCCCGCAGACATAGGCCCCCGCCCCCCGGTGGACCGCCAACTGAAACCGCACCCCCCGCCCCAGGATATTATCGCCCAGCAACCCCGCCGCATAGGCCTCATCCACCGCCGCCTGGAGTCGTTCCGCCTCACGATAAAACTCACCCCGGATATAGACATAGCCCCGCTCCGCCCGAACTGCATACCCGGCAATGATCATCCCCTCGATCAGGAGATGGGGATCATAGCGCAAAATATCCCGGTCCTTGCAGGTACCCGGCTCCCCCTCGTCGGCGTTGCAGACCAGATATTTGGGCACATCATTTTTGGGAATGAACGACCATTTGAGGCCCGCCGGAAAACCCGCGCCCCCCCGACCCCGAATGCCGGATCGCTTGACCTCATCAATGATGTCATCCCCTGACAGGGTCAGAGCCTTTTCCAACGCCTGGTACCCCCCCCCCGCCTTGTAGACCGCCAGGGTGTGACTGTTCTCCAGGTGAATGTTTTTGTAGACAATCTTCGTCATGGAGGTTTCGCTCGTCTCAAGTATCTTAGGGCAACCGATCGATGATCTCCGACACCTTTGCCGGAGTCAAATTTTCGTAATAATCGTCATTGATCTGCATCATGGGGGCGTTGACACAGGCCCCCAGGCACTCCACCTCGGCCAGGGTGAACCGTCCATCGGTGCTGGACTCGCCAAAGGCGAGGCGCAACCGGTTTTGCAGTGCCTTGGCAATATCATCCGAGGCACAGAGCCAGCAGGAAATATTGGTGCAGACCTGCACATGGTATTTCCCGACCGGTTTCAGGTTATACATGGTGTAAAAGGTGGCCACCTCGTAGACCCGGATGGGAGCCATCCCCACCAGGGAGGCCACATAATCCAACGCCTCCTGGGAGAGCCAGCCGCCAAACTCCCGCTGCGCCAGATAGAGCAGCGGCATGACCGCAGAGTCACGATGATCTGCCGGATACCGCTGGAAGATCACCTCGACCTGACGCAACGCCGCCTCGGAAAACTGAAGAGTCTCTTGCCTTTCGCTCATAGAACGTGCTTGCCCGTCACTCAGTGGAAAAATGTCATCGGTCAATTTCACCGAACACAATATCAATCGTACCAACCAATGTGGTCACATCCGCGAGCATGTGCCCCTTGGCCATCCGCTTGATGGCCTGCAAATGGTTAAAACCCGCCGCCCGAATTTTCACCCGATAGGGTTTGTTGCCCCCATGGGAGATGAGGTAGACCCCCAACTCTCCCTTCGGTGACTCCGTGCCCACATACACCTCGCCCGCCGGAACCGTCATCCCTTCCGAATAGAGCTTGAAATGGTGGATCAACGACTCCATGCCATTCTGCATCTCCCGGCGATAGGGAACCGAAATCTTGAAATCCTCGTAACGCACCGGACCCGGTTTCATCTGTTCCAGGCACTGGCGGATGATCCGGTTGCTCTCTCGCAACTCGCAGACCCGCACCAGATACCGGTCGTAGCTGTCGCCGTTCTTGCCGACGGGAATGTCAAAGTCGATCCGGTCATAGACATCATACGGCTCGGACTTGCGCAGATCCCAGGCCACCCCGGAGGCCCGCAGCATGGGACCGGCAAAGCCCATGTTCAGGGCATCCTGACTGCTCACCACGCCAATATCGACCAGACGTTGCTTCCAGATGCGGTTGCCGGTCAACAGGGTTTCATATTCATCAATCTTGCTGGGAAAGGAGTCGGTAAATGCCTTGATCCGTTCGGCCAGCCCCTCCGGAAAATCCCGGCAGACCCCACCCGGACGATAATAGGCGGCGTGGATCCGCGCCCCGGAGACCGCCTCGTACATGTCTATGATCTCTTCCCGTTCGCGGAAGGCGTAGATAAACATGGTCATGGCCCCCACATCCAGGCCATGGGCACCCAGAAACAGGAGGTGGTTCAACATGCGCGTCAATTCGGCAAAGATCACCCGGATATACTGCGCCCGTTCCGGCGGCTGGATCCCCAGCAACCGTTCCACCGCCAGCACCCAGCTGTACTCTTCCGCGATCATGGACATATAGTCCAGCCGGTCAAAGTAGGGGAGGCCCTGGATATAGGTCTTATGTTCCAGCAACTTTTCGGTGCCCCGATGGAGGAAACCGATATGGGGATCGGCCCGCTCCACCACCTCGCCATCCAGTTCCAGCAACAGGCGCAACACCCCATGCGCCGCCGGATGCTGCGGGCCAAAGTTGACGGTAAAGTTCTGAAATTCCTTCTGTTCAGCCATCGAAACCACTCTCTGCGACGGGGTGAATATCTTACTGATTGCGCGGCGCGGTGGAGACTGCGGCCGCCTGGTAAGGCTCCCGATTGGGATGGACCATTTGGACCGGCTGCCGGATCACCCGTTTCAGGGTCAGGTCGTACCGCACCTCGGTCAAACCGCTCAACGGAAAGTCCTTGCGCATCGGATACCCTTCAAAGTCATAGTCGGTCAGCAGACGGCGCAGATCCGGATGCCCGGAGAAGAGGATGCCAAACATTTCGTAGGCTTCCCGTTCGAACCAGTCGGCAGACCACCACACACCCGCCACAGAAGGGACCGGGGTGGACTCATCGACCGCCACCTTGACCCGCAACCGGTGATTTTTGTGGACGGACAGCAACTGGTAGACCACCTCCATCGACTTTTCCCGGTCGGGATAATGGACCCCGGCCAGGTCGATCAACTGTTTGAAATCCAATGTCAGGTCATCGCGCAGTTGGGTCATGGTGGCCAGCAGGTTCTCCGGGGTCACCCGCAGAATCAGGGCATCGATCGACCGCTCCCGCTCCAGTCCCGCAAAGCGACTGGCAATCAACGACTCCAACTGGTCCAGTTTATCCTTGGTCACGTCCGCACGCTCCTGGTCTGGGTCACGCCCGATGCACCCCAACCGCTGTACAGGGTATTGGTGCGATGAATCTTTTTATGCAGTTGCAGTATGCCGTACAGGAAGGCTTCGGCGGTGGGGGGACATCCTGGGATAAAAATATCCACCGGGACGATGCAGTCGCAGCCCCGCACCACGGAATAGCCGTGATGATAATAACCGCCGCCATTGGCGCAGGTTCCCATGGAGATGACCCAGCGGGGTTCGGGCATTTGATCGTAGAGCTTGCGCAACGCGGGGGCCATTTTTTGGGTCAGCGTCCCGGCCACGATGATGACATCGGACTGCCGGGGAGAGCCGCGAAAGACGATGCCGAAGCGGTCCAGATCGTAGCGACTGGCCCCCGCCTGCATCATTTCCACGGCGCAGCAGGCCAAGCCGAAGGTCATGGGCCACATGGAAGAGGTTCTGGCCCAGTTGACCAGGGTATCCGCAGAGGAGAGCAAAAACCCCCGTTCCGCCACCTCTTGTCTGACTTCTTCGATCACTCCCATTCCAATGCTCCCTTTTTCCAGATGTAGGCATAGCCGACCAGGAGCACCAGCAGGAAGAGCAGCATTTCCACAAAGCCGGTCATCCCGATATCCTTGAAAGCCACCGCCCAGGGGAACATGAAAGCGGCTTCAATGTCGAAGACGACGAACAGAATACTGAGGAGATAAAAGCGGAGATCGAAGGGGAGCCGGACCCGGCTTATCGGGGCAAAGCCGCACTCGTACTGGGCACTCTTTTCCGGGTACGGACGCCTCGGCCCGACCAGGAAGGAACCCCCCATCATGACAACGGCGGTCCCCACAGAGACAAGCAACAAAACAAGGATGGGAAAATAATTTTCAAGCATGACGCAGACACCACCTCAACGCAGGAAACCCTCTCAAGACACCCCAACCAGTTCACGGTGGGAAAGGTTTACCATTTTGCTTGACCTGCGTCAACGGCGATACATCACGTCCCTGTTGATTTTTTTCCCATCATTTTTTTTAAGTCGTATAAATTTCCATTAATACACACAATACAGCGTAATTTATCTGCACAATTTGTCACGAATGGGGTTTGGGTGGTGGCGTGGTGGCGTGGTGGCGTGGTGGCGTGGTGGCGTGGTGGCGTGGTGTCTGCTCTCCGGGCCGTTGAAGGGCTGCGCGTGGCCTTGCGTTCAATATTGAAATTTCCCTTGCGCCCAGGGAGGGGTCCATGGATGTTCCCGAAATGGTTGATTTCCGATGGCACGACACACAAAAACTATGCCGCCTGTTCCTTCTGCAAGGCATCATACCCCTTGCAGGCCAGCATCACGGTTTTGGAGACCATCTGTCGCCCCTCTTCGTAATATTGCACCATCATGTCGCTGATACCCAGCACCTGGGCCACCCCAAGCTGACTCATGCCGTGCCTCTCACGCCAGGCACGAAATGTTTCCGGTTCCAGAGACTCTTTCGCCTGATACCGGGCCAATCGGTACAAGTGCTCGGTATCCATTTCAACCTCTTCACTCCAGGCCACCGACCAACCATACTCTCCCACCTGGACTGTCGCAAAAAAGCTGGGATCCTGAAAGGGGTTGTCCAAGGATCCCCATCGGGCAATCCAGGACGACAGATCCACCCGATCTTCACCATGATCCCGCCAATGAAGGTGCAAAAGATACCCTTCTGACGGCGTTACGGCCAGAAGATTGGGCTGAGAGGTGCTGAACATGGCAAAATCCTTTATTGCACACTGTGCGGGCAAATCGCATTCCAAACAGCCAGGAGCTGCGCTCGGTTGTCTTCAGCCCATTGCAAGGCTTCGTCCATCTGGGCAGGGCAAACCAGTTCATCCATGGGCGCAGAATCGGTCAACCCAAACCGCACCGTGACACCCGGTCCTTCAATGTGGGCATGAGGTGGACTGTGGCCCCTTGGGTAAATACATACGCGCACGTTGCCGAAGCGTTTGATGGTGGGCACGGCATCAATATCCTCAAGCAGGTAAACGGATGACAACCCAGCGACCCATTGCACCTGCCGGGATTGTAACGCAGTCACTCCACATCTTTCAAGCCTCTTCTTAACTCCTGACAGGAAACGGAATTTTAGTGTTATTCCCCCAGAATTCGTCCGTTGCCTTGCGTTCGATGTTAAAGATTTCCCTGACGCCCAGGGAGGGGTCCATAGATGTTCCCGAAATGATTCCCGGAATAGGTGCGGAAAAAGCCAAAAGTGAGTGTGACGGGAGTGACGGGGGTGACGGAGGTGTGCAGGTGTCGCGGGGAGATGCCCACCACCCTCCATTTTCAACAGTCAGCGGGAGATCCCCCGGAGAGCAGGATCGCAGTCGCATTCCCGCGAAACGCGGCAATCACGACCTTGACCCTGAATCCAGGAGATGACTCCTTGCTATTGTCGTGTGGGTGTCCGTCAAGCCCACATGAGAGGGATGCGTCTTTACTTGGGCTCGGTAATCGTGTTCATCTGAAGGGTGACCGCAGTCTGCGCGAACAGTCTGCCGTTGACCGTTGCGTTGGTGTTCACGGCGATCATGGTTTTATCGAGGATGATGCCCTCAAAGTGCGAAGAAACCCCAAGAGTCGTCGCGCCGGCGACCACAAAGAAGACGTTCTTGGCCTGGGCACCGCCGGCCAGTCTTATGCTTGAAGAGACGGCCGTATTAAAGGTTTGCGACATCTGGAAGATCCAGACATCGTTCGGGCCGCCTGTGAGCGTGAGATCGGTGGACAGCACAACGGGCGAACTCCATTTGTAGATGCCAGGAGCG
>CAIWLA010000032.1 GCA_903913345.1 uncultured Magnetococcales bacterium
GGGACGAAACCAGGTCAATGTTACCCCCAGATTGTCCATGATGGTCTTGCCCCGCCGGAAGTCTTCCGTCAAATTGGTTGGCGAAAACCAACTCAGCCTTTGGTGGCGGTAGGAGTGGTAGCCAATTTCCTGTTTGGCCGCCTTGATCTTCTGGACGATCTCCGGCATGGCCTCCACCTTCTTGCCGATAAAAAAGAAGGCCGCCGGAATATTGTCGCGCTGGAGCACGGCCGCGACATCCAGATCCTGTTCTTCGGGACCATCGTCGAAGGTCAGCGCCATGATACGTTCTTCCGGCAGGGAAAGCGCCTCCACCGACAGGACCACCCCCCCACCGGGGTAAAGATAATGGGCATTGATGGGCATCCGGCTGAGGCGGGCAACCTGTTGGCTGTCACCCGCTGCACCGCTCGCCACCAGAGGGGCCACCAGTATGCATAACAGACTGACCCACCACCCCACCCGTCGACCGGCCGGCCGCGCAGCCGTCCGCAGCCGTGTGCGCTGCACACCCCCTCTTTTCGTGCTACTGCATACCACCCTGTTACCGCCGCCTTGTCGTTGTGATACATCCTGGCCCGATTGATACCGCTCTCCACGCCGGGCCGGACACGCGACGCCTTGCTGCGTGGCCACCGTGCGCATGCCGCCCTCTACCCACTGCATTGTGTACTGCCATACCCCTGCTCCTTCACGGCCACAATTTCCATGCACACCCGATAACGTTTACTGACATCGTAGTGGACCGGGGTAAAACCGTGTGTCCTGAGCAGGGCATAAAGCCGCTCCCGGCTGAAG
Source organism: uncultured Magnetococcales bacterium (assembly GCA_903913345.1). Classification (GTDB taxonomy): domain Bacteria; phylum Pseudomonadota; class Magnetococcia; order Magnetococcales; family Magnetaquicoccaceae; genus Magnetaquicoccus. Next base: position 799 of record CAIWLA010000032.1, read on the forward strand.
TTGTGAAAATGTTCAATGGCTCCCCAATAGGGATTGTTTTTCTTGTGGTCAAGAAATTGCCAGACAATGCTGCCCATGTTGGGCGTTGATATAAACAACACCCCGTTCGGACGCAGCAGACGGTGAACCGCCTGCAACCCCAGACAGGGAAAGGGCATGTGTTCCAGAACATCGGCCATGCTGACCACGCTGAAGCGGCCGGGGTGGTCAAACGCCTCGACGGGGAGACTGTGGGCCTCAAAGCCGAGATCGCGGAAGATCCGCACATTGTCGTCACGCAAATCGATCCCGACCGGCGTGTATCCCCACTCCTCGGCGGTAAACAACAATGACCCGTTGCCAAAACCGACATCCAGCCAGTCGCCTTTGTCGATATAGTGCGCCACCCGTTTGATGATGCGCGCCGACACGTGCCGCTGATTTTCCAGGTCGTGCCCCACGACCTGGTTGGCCTCGGTCCTGCTGAAGATGACCCGCTGTGCCTCGACCGAAAAATAACCATCCGTGAAGACATGGTCGCAGGCCGCGCAGGCGACCCAGGTGATGACCGGCGGAATGATGGGATCGTACAGCAAATGTTGGGAACAATCCTCTTTTTTGACGATATATCTGTCTGTACTCTCACAGAGTGGGCACGTTTCATAAGCGATTCTGGCAGAGGTCGACAAATTCGAGTTCCTTTCGTATGGATGTCCTCAGTCGGACACGGCAAACAGCAGGGGATGGCCCATCTCAAATGGACCACGACCAACCCTGTTGCCATCTTA
>CAIWLA010000033.1 GCA_903913345.1 uncultured Magnetococcales bacterium
GGCTGATGGGTGGCATGACTCTCCCCTCCGCAAAAACAAGGATGCCCCCGGAAACCGGGGCCAGTGCAGTTCAAGAGGCCGATGGGCGACCGGTCAAAACCAAAGGTGGCAGGGGGCAACCAGGCGCGCAACCCGAATCAAGCCAGCATTTGCATCCGCCCCTGGAAACGGTTATGATTATTGCAGTCGTTGTGACTGTACGCAAGTCAATCATTCCTGGCCGACCCATTTTATAAAGACCCCGAAGGGCAGAGAAGGGTACCATGGCACATACACCGTCTGATCCATGGCAGGATCTGCTGGATGACTTCCGCCAACAAACCGGGATCAGGCCGGTTCCCCTCTCGGCGGCGGAAAAACAGAGCGGGCTGCTGGAGGCCTTTTCTGCGGCCGTGGCACCGGACGGTCAGCCCCCCTCCTCGCCTGAACCACCGCACCGGACGAGGCCGCAACGGGGACCAGACAGGAGGATGGCACCCGCATCAGGAGAGGCTCGACAGGCCGCATTGCGACGCATACGCGAGGCCATGGCGGAACAACGCCCAACGGAAGGCAGACCCCAACCGACCGAACGACCGCGCGATCCCGCACCGATCTCGCCCCCTCCACCGGTGACGGAAGGGCCAGTCCTCCCGCCCAAACGGACCGCCATGCACCTGGCCGCCTATAAAAAGACCGGGCGGTGATGAAGAGACCGTGCGAATGAGGCGGTGGTCAATCCTCCAACAATCCGCCCCCCGCATGGACCTCCGGTGAACAGGCCTCGAATGCCGCTTGAATGGCGGCATTGAAAACCATCGCCGATGCCTGTGACGCGGCCATGATGACCTCGGTTTCTCTCCCTGTCGCGGCGGCCAATGCGGTCTTGAACCGTACTTCCGCTGAATGGGCCACGGCCACGACGGCAAGATACGCATCTATTTGAGCCTGTATCTGCTGCGGTCTCATCGGATAATCTCCTGTTGCTTGAGAGGTTGGTTTTTTCTGCCATGGATCCCGTTGATGTTGGACAGTGATGTCGCCCTCCTGGTCATTCCAATGGTCGTCAAGTGAACCATTTTATGGGTGGTGTTCGCAACCCCTCCCAGTGGGATGGTTCGCAAATAACGTGCATGAAGGGTCGCGCGCGCGACTCGTTGTGGTGTACCCTGCATGCCGGAAACCGTACTGAAGGAGGTGCCAATGCGTTCCCTCTCCCCGTCGAAAAACCACCTTTCGCCATCCCAAGAGACGGAGATATCCCCATGACTGAGGCGTTACGCAATGCCGTGTTGATCGAGGATGACAAAATGACTCGTCGATACGTGGCCATGGTCCTGGGAGGCGTTGGATGCCAAGTGTGGGAAGCGGAAACAGCGGCACAAGGCGTGTTGGCAATCGCCTTGCATCGGCCAGAATTGATCGTTCTCGACCTGGGATTGCCGGACAGGGATGGCATCGAGGTGATCAAGGAGCTGAGGCAAACAGACGATACCCCCATTCTGGTCCTCTCCGCACGCACCGAAGAGGTGCAAAAGGTGGAGGCCCTGGATGCGGGCGCAGATGACTATCTGACCAAACCATTCGGGGTTCTGGAATTGCAATCCAGGATCCGCGTCATTCTGCGTCGCACGATGCGCACAAACAAGGCAACAGAGGGGAATGGAGGCCCCTTCGAGACCGAAGATCTCCGGGTGGATATCCAGCAACGTCTCGTTACCCTGAAGGGCCAAGCCATCCATTTGACCCCCCTCGAATACCGGATTCTGACATTGCTGGTGGCCAACGCAGGCCGTGTGCTGACACATCGACAGATATTGCAGCAGATCTGGGGAGATGGCTACATGGACCGCCCCCACTATCTGCGGGTCTTCATGGCGGGGTTGCGTCGTAAAATCGAAGAAAATCCCGCCGATCCAAAATATATCCTGACCGAAACCGGTATCGGCTATCGACTGGCCTCAGGCCGAACGGTTCAACGTTAAGATTGTATTAATTAGTGTTAATATTATATTAATATTTCATCATTATTCATATATTTTTATAAAGTTTGCATTAAAATTTGGTATCGTATCGTAAAATACCTTGCCTGTTGCCCCGCACGGATGTTTAATCCCGAAAAAATAACGGGACGCAATCGCAGGTATCTCTGTCTGTCCGGGAGATTTCCGTCTCCGCCTCTGCCCCCAGACAATGGAGTGGACAGAGGGTTCGGTGTGATCAACCAGAAATGAGTGGAGTGTGGCAACCATGACAACCCTGTCTGATTTTGCTTTGATCCTGATCAGCACTATTTTTGTCAATAATTTTGTTCTGGTCCGATTTTTGGGCATGTGCCCGTTTCTGGGCGTCACCCAGAAGGTGGAAAATGCCCTGGGCATGTCCTATGCGGTGGTCTTCGTCATCACCCTGACGGCGGTGCTGTGCTGGGTGGTGGATCATTTGATCCTGGCTCCTCTGGGTCTGGGATACCTGCGCATACTCGCCTTCATCCTGATCATTGCCGCATTGGTGCAATTGACGGAGACGGTCATCAAAAAGGTCAGTCCCGTGCTCTTTGCCTCCCTGGGCATTTTTCTGCCCCTGATCACCACCAACTGCGCCGTTCTGGGGGTGCCACTGCTCAATCTGCAGAAAGAGTACTCCTTTTTTGAATCGGTGGTCTTCGGCTTCGGGGCCTCGGTGGGATCCGGAATGGTGATGGTGCTGTTTGCCAGCATGAGAGAACGGATTGTTGACGCGGAAGTCCCCGGAATGATGAAAGGGTCCCCCGTTGTCCTGGTAACAGCTTCGCTGCTCTCCTTGGCCTTCATGGGTTTTTCCGGGATGGTCAGGTAGCGTTTCGCTCTGACTCCCCGATCCATCGTTCAGGGGGTACACCGATTGAGGCCGCTCCAACCATCGGTGACATATCCATCACATTCATTCTAAGTCCGCCCTCTTCAATAGGCGGACCACAACGCAGAGGAGAGAGCCATGAGCGAGACCACGGCTAAGCAGACTATTATTGATGCGCTTTGGGTCAACAATAACGTCTTTGTCCAAATGTTGGGCATGTGTCCCACTTTGGCGGTGACCACCTCCGTTGAAAATGGGATGGGGATGGGACTGGCCACCACCTTTGTGCTGCTGGGGTCCAATGTGGTGGTTTCCATGATCCGCCGCGTCATTCCGTTGGAAGTGCGCATTCCCGCCTACATCGTGGTCATTGCGGGCTTCGTGACGCTGATCGACCTCATCATGAACGCCTATTTCCATGCACTGTATCAGGTGCTGGGCATTTACATCCCGCTGATCGTCGCCAACTGCGTCGTCCTGGGACGAGCCGAAGCCTTTGCCAACAAAAATAGCATTTTCCTCTCCGCCGTGGATGGCCTTTTCACCGGGTTGGGTTTTACGATCGCCTTGATGATTCTGGGCGGCGTCAGGGAGATGTTTGGCACCGGAACCTTGATGAGCTTGCCGGTGATGGGAAGTGGCTTTCATCCCTCGCTCTTTTTTATCCTGCCCCCCGGTGCCTTTCTCGCCTTGGGCCTCATTATTGTGGGGGTCCGGTGGGTCAACCAGAAAATGGGAATCTAGCAGGCCAGTCAAGCAAGGCGAACCGGTTTTCCAAAAACCATTTCCGGGGGCAAGACCCCCGGCGTGAGGGGGGCGTCTCCTTTTTGGGGCTTCGCCCCAAACCCCACCGGGGGCCTTGCCCCCGGACCC
>CAIWLA010000034.1 GCA_903913345.1 uncultured Magnetococcales bacterium
GCAAGGGCTTTGGCTTTATTGAGCGGAGCGGTGGCAAAGGCGATGCCTTCGTCCATCACAGCTGCATCGCCGGTGAGGGTTTCAAGACCCTGGCCGAAGGGCAGCGGGTCGAGTTCAGCATTACCCAGGGCGAGAAAGGCCCCAAGGCCGAGAACGTAACGCCCTTATAAGGCGGTCTGTTTCGCCGCCGTCCGGGTTGCCCTGGGCGGCGGTTTTTTTTGTGTGTGGTCACCATAACCCATTGATTGGAACTGGACCATGCCATTTTCCATCCTGCCCTCGATCCTCCACCCCCCCCACCCTGCTGTCGATCCAGAGGCACTGCGCGCGTTGCGCGAGGAGCTGGAGTGGGCGGATTTGGTCCGCATTGTCACCCTCTATCTGGACAGCCTGCCGAACCGGGTGACGGCCATACGCACCGCCTGCGCGCAGCGGGATGGGTCATCCCTGGCCCGTGTCGCCCACCCTTTGAAAAGTGCCAGCCGTCAATTGGGTGCGCAGCCTCTGGGCGATCTGTGTGAACGGTTGGAACAGGCCGGAGTGGCAGGCCGTGCGGACCAGGTGGCAGAGCAGTTGCCCGCCCTGGAACAGGAGGTGGTGGTGGTGCAGACGGTTTTGCGGCGGTTTTTGGAAAACGGGTAGCGGAACGGTCTCACCGTATCCATTTGATGGCGGCGATGAGCAGCCCCGTTTGGGCCAGCAGCAGACCGATGACCCATTTGATCATATCCACCTTGGATTCCGCAATTTCCCGGCGGAGGTCCATGATTTCTCGACGGAGATCCACGACATCGCCTTTGGTGGCCAACTGATCCGTGTCATAGTTTACCGAACTCAGGGCGTTGACCATGGCCTTGGCCTGTTTCTCGGTAAACTCCCCCGCCCGCAGTGTCTCGGTAAATCTCAACGTGTCAAAGACCATCGTCGCCATGGCTTGCTCCTCCCGGTTGTGGTATATTCCAGCACAATGACAGGATAGCATGGAAACACTCGCCCCATCAATACCCCTTTTGGCCGGATTTGGCCCGTCATCATGAGATCATTTTGACAGTGAAACATCCCATCGTGTAGAATGGTTCCCTCGTTTCATGCCGGATGGCCTGTACCAAGGAAATGCCCGTGGAGGAAACCGTCACACCGGAAGAGTCAATTGCCCGCATCCTGTTGATCGATGATGAAATCATCACCGAGCAGTTGCTGAGCCGGATGCTCCGCCAGGAGAGCGATCTGGCATTGTATTATTGCCCGGATCCCTTGCAGGCCATCCAGATGGCGGAGGTGGTGCGGCCCGTGTTGATCCTCGTGGACCTGCTGATGCCCGCCATGGATGGCATCACCCTCATCCGTCAGTTTCGCAACCGCCGTGCCTTCAGCCAGTTGCCCATCGTCATGCTCTCCTCCGAGGAGGATCCCTATGTCAAGGCCCAGGCCTTTGCCGCCGGGGCCAACGACTATCTGGTCAAGTTGCCGAACCGGGTGGAGATGGTGGCCCGGTTGCGCCGCCATGCCCAGGGCTTTTTCCGCAGCTCGCGCCGTTCCTCCAATGCCGAGATCTGCTCCGATATCGTCCATTCGGATCTCAAGGGTTTTTGGATCATCGATGCCAAGGATATGCGGATCGTCGAGGTCAACGATGCCCTGTGCGCCATGCTGGGCTTTTCCAGGGAGAGTTTTATCGGCAAAACGCCCCGGGATTTTGTCAGTGAAGACAATCTGGTGCTCATGCAAAAGGCCATCGATTGGATTCCCAAGGTGGACAAGCGGGTCCACGAAATTTATCTCACCACCCTGACGGGGGAGACCCTGTATACCCGCTTTTGTGTCACCACCACCCACAACACCCTGGGCAGGGAGACCGTCGCGGCCTTCACCTTCCTGAACCTCAACAAGCTCAACCAGGACTATTTTGAAATTCTGAAAAATGAGTTCCGCTTTATCGCCAACTCCGTGCCGGGTCTCTTGTGGTTGTCCAATCCCGATCATGAACGCATTTTTTTCAACAAATCCTGGTTGACCTTTCGCGGCGTCATTCTGGAACAGGAGTTGGACAACGGCTGGCTGCAGGGTCTGCACCCGGAGGATCGGGAGCGGTATCACCATTTTTCCAACGAGGCCTTCCAGAACAAGCATCCCTACTCCCTGGAGTTCCGGTTGCAGAACAGTCAGGGGGCGTATCGCTGGATCTATGAAACCGCCTTGCCGCGCTTTGCCGGGAACGGTTTTTTCATGGGATTTTCCGGCAGTTGCGTCGATATGACCGAACGCAAGCTGCTGGAAGGACGCATGAATCAGGTCAACTATTCCCTGGAGCAGCAGGTACAGTTGCGCACCGCCGAGTTGCAGCACGAGGTGCAGGAGCGTCGGCAGGCGGAATTTCTGGAGCGGCGGGCCAATCAGGCCCAGGCGGTTATCAGCACCCTGTTGCGCATCGCCCTGGAGGATGCTCCTCTGGCGGACCAGTTGCAGCGCAGCCTGCAGGCCATCCTGGCGGTTCCCTGGCTCACCATGCAAAAAAAGGGGGCCATCTTTGTCTCGGAGCGGGCCGCCCGGACCCTGCACCTGATGGCGGCGGAGTCCTTGCCGGAGTCGCTGCGTACCGCCTGTGCCCTGGTCCCTTTTGGCCACTGCCTCTGTGGTTGCGTCGCGATCAGTGGGGAGGCCCTCTGCGCCGATTATGCGGATGCCTGCCATGTCATTCATGTGCAGGGAGAGATGCCCCACGGCCACTATTGCCTGCCTATTCCATCGGGTGACCGGGTGTTGGGGGTGCTGAATCTCTATCTGGACGAGAAATACACCATCAACCCCTTCGAGAAGGAATTTTTGGTCACGGTCACCCATGCCCTGACGGTCCTGATCGAACACGCGCAGGTGGATCAGTTGAAAGAGGCCAAACGGCAGGCCGATGCGGAAAATCGGGCCAAAAGCGAATATTTGGCCACCATGAGCCACGAAATTCGTACCCCCATGAATGCCATCGTCGGCATGGCCGAACTGCTCTGCGCCGAAGAGATTTCCGACAAGGCGCGCTATTATGCCACCACCATGATGCAGGCGGGTGAGTCCCTGCTGATTTTGATCAACGATATTCTCGACTATTCCAAGATAACGGCGGGCAAATTGACGCTGGAAGAGAAGGGGTTTGATCTGCATCACCTGTTACAGGGGATGGACAACCTGTTTGCAGGGTTGATTCAGGAAAAAGGGCTGACCTTTCAGCTCCAGGTGGCACCCGACCTGCCCCGGATGGTCCGGGGGGATTCGGTGCGCGTCTGGCAGGTCGTGGTCAACCTGCTCTCCAATGCCATCAAGTTTACCCATCAGGGGGGGGTGGTTCTGTCGGCCGAGCCGGTGGTGGATGACCGTGCGGCGTGGGCGGGAAAAACGGTGGTCCGTTTTCGGATTCAGGATACGGGCGTGGGGATCGCGCCGGAATTTTTTGCCCGGCTGTTCAAATCGTTCGAACAGGGCGACAAGGCCACCACCCGACGGTATGGGGGAACAGGGCTGGGGCTGGCCATCACCAAAATGCTCGTCCAGTTGATGGGAGGAGAGATTGAGGTGGAGAGCACGGTCGGTACCGGGAGTCTGTTCCGCGTCACCCTCCCCTTGAACCGGTCGCCCGCGGACACCGATGCCCTCCCGGTGCCATCCACACCCACGGACAGCTCCTTCCCGGCGGGCTGTCGGATTCTGGTGGTCGAGGATGATCCCGTCAACCGCGTGGTGGTGGTGAGCATGTTGCGCCGTTTGGGGCTGGAGGCCGATATTGCCGAAAATGGGGTGGTGGCACTGAAAAAATGGCAGGAACAGAGCTACGACCTGGTTTTCATGGATTGCCAGATGCCCGAAATGGATGGCTATGCCGCCTGTCGTGCCTTTCGTTTGCAGGAGTCCAGTCGGTCTCGGCAACGCCGCACGCCGATCATTGCCTTGACGGCCTTTGCCATGCGGGGCGATCGGGAAAAATGTCTGGAGGCGGGGATGGATGACTATATGACCAAACCGGTGCGTGGCAAGGATTTGCAGGCCATGCTGACCCGGTGGATCCTGCGGACGTGAGGGGTTGACGGATGGTCTCGGCCCTCGTGCGCATCGTGAAATCAACTCGGTATCCAACACTGGGGATACCACCTTATGGGAGATGGGAAAGAATGAAAAAATGGTTGATTGCCGCCTGTTTGCTCTGTTTTTGTTGGCTGGTGCATCCCGCACCGGCTTCCGCCCTCCTGGAAGAGATTCCCCTGCCGCCCGGCAGTGATCAACTGGCCCCCATTGGTCAGGAAGAGACGGTCCCGCACAAGAAGGAGGTTCAGCCAGCCCCCAAAAGCGGCACCGTTCAGCCACAAAACAAGGCCGGGACCGAGGAAAAGGGACCAGCCGTCCAATCCACCCAGAAAAAACCGCAAAAGACCCTGACCAAAAAGACCGGCAAGGCGAAAAAAACGACCGCCAGGCAGACCAAAAAGCCGACCAAAAAGCCGGCACAGAAACAAAAACAGAAACAGATCAAGAAAAAGGGCAAGAAAAGCAAAAAGAAGAGCGGATGAAAGGACGACCGGATTGGTGCGAAAGGGGGGAGTTGAACCCCCACGCCCGAAGGCACTGGATCCTAAATCCAGGGCGTCTACCTGTTCCGCCACTTTCGCTTAGAGGTCCACCCGCCGGTTGGTTCGGGGTGATGGGTTGACGGATGCGGACGGAACGGCATACCCGCCAGAGCGGTTTTTTCCGTCAGGGGGATAAAATTGGGGCGAACGATGGGACTCGAACCCACGACCACCGGATCCACAATCCAGGGCTCTGCCAACTGAGCTACGTCCGCCATACTGCCAGGGGAAAGACCATTGTGGCACAAGCGGGATGGTCGTGCAATGGTTCGTGTCGCGTGCTGATGCGGTGATTGCCGGTCGGGCGTCAACCCGCAGCGATGGCGATCACCGCCAGTACCTCATTCCCCCGCCCCCGGTATTCCAGGCGATCGAAGGAGACGGCTTTGGCCCAGGCAATGCCGCGTCCATGGGGATGGAGCACCCGGGTCGGGTCAATCTCCAGATAAGGACTCCAATCAAACCCATCCCCTTGATCTTGAATCAGGAATTGCAACTCACCACCGGTCCGGGTGACCGATACCGTGGCCCTCTTCTCCCCATGTTCCGGCAACTGCAATCGCCTCTCCAACTCCGATTGGAAGGCAAATGTTTCCACCAACTCGGTCTTTTGGGCATAGGAAATGGCCAGATTGCCATGTTCCACGGCATTGAGCAACAGCTCCATCAGGCCAATTCGGGACCGTTCCGGGTCTGGGCACAGCGAGGCCAATTCACCCGCCAGGGCACGGGCTTCGTCCGGGGTTTTGAAGGTGTAGACCTGGGTCGAGGCCACTTCCAACTTTCCAGGGAGTGCCGTCATTGAAAGGTCTCCTAGCTCAGGTGAAAAATGTCCCCGAACTTGCACATGCGGAACAGTTTCAAAACGTTTGGTCGACAGTTGGTCAAAGAGATGTCGGATTCTGCCTCGCCAGCCGCCGTGCGCAGGAGGAGGAGCATGCCGATCGACGCACTGTCAATCTGCTCTATATCCCCAAAATCGATTTCAAATTTTGTGCCGGGCGGATGACCGAGGGCGGCCTTCCGAAAGGCTTCATGGTCACTGAATTTGAATGAAACGGAGAGGGTGATAATCACCTTGTCCCCTTCGACACGGCTGACAACGGGCATGACGACCTCCTGTGTACGGTGTTTGTTGGCTGATGGCGTCCATCCCGCAGACGGATCAGCCGGTTATTTCCAAAAGGGTCAGATCATCCTCCTGTTCGCGACCATTCCGATAGGCCTCGACCAGCGTGGCAATCTTTTCCAGTGGTTCTCCTTGTTCCACAAGCGTTGTGATCCAGGTTTCCAGGGCATCCATGCCGAGTTGACTCCCATCCGCTCCCATCGTCTCGGTAATGCCGTCGGTGGTGATAAAAACCCGATCTCCCGGCTGCAACACGACCTCGGCCGGGGGATCTTCAGGCCGGACCAGGATGCCTCTGGGGAGAAATCCGGATTCGATCCGGGCCAGTCGTTGGCCCGCCCGCAGGATGAGAATATCGGGACCGGCACAATTCCAGACCCGCAGATGGTCCCGTCCGGGCGTCAACTCCAGGAACGCCCCCACGAGAAACATGCTGCTCGGTATCTGCTGACAGAGCTTCTGGTTGATGGCCTGGACAATGTGGTCCATATCCACCCCCTGGCTGGAGAGGGTGCAAAAAATGTCCGCCGTCATCGGTCCACAAAGGGCGGCGGCAATGCCGTGTCCGGTAAAGTCAGCCACCATGATATGCTGTCCGCCATCGGGACGGCGGGTGGACAGGAGCAGATCCCCGGATATTTGATCCATCGGCAGCGACAAGAAACGGATATTGTGGCCATAAAAGGGATGAAAGGCATTCATTTTTTCAATGACGCCACGCACAATTTTTTGTTCGTTTTCCAGGCGATCACGATGGTGGATGATCTCCTGCCGGGCCAGATGGAGGGCCAAATGGTTGCGCACCCGTGCCAGGA
>CAIWLA010000035.1 GCA_903913345.1 uncultured Magnetococcales bacterium
CACCAATCCGTTCCACACTCGTGATATAAGGCATTTCTTGGTTCTCCTCAAAGTTGGACAGTTCTTCCCAAAACTGGTCATCAAGTTCCGTTGGTAAACTGAGTATCCAGTCGATGAACCGGTACAAATCAATAATTTTCTGGCGATTGAACCCTCGCCGGTACAGGCTACGCGTCATGCGCCCTTTTTCCTGGTAACGTTCTTCTGGCTGCTTCTTTGTTTGTTTGGCGCGCAAATGCGCCAAAGTGACGATGGCAAACGGGTTGTCGGACACCTCCAGGTCGGACAGATGATCCAGATAATCCAACAACTTTACCGTGTTGAACCGGTAAATCAATTCGGATCCCCAAAGTACTTGGCGATACTCCGAAACCCGCCAACTCGGTTCTTCATCCGCCAAAATCGCCAAGTCGACCACCGGCTTGTGGTGGAGGTCGTAAGCCCGATGCTGACAGGTATACATCCGCTCCGCAAATTCGGGATCCCGGTCTCCCTGCACTTCGACATGAATCAGCACCCAAAGTTCCTCGCCGTTGAACAGCCATACTTTGACCAGAAGATCCACGCGGCGATTGCTGGACTTTGCCTCCTTCGTAATCCGGTCCAACTCCTTGTCCAGGAACTCAGGGTCACGCTGCCAATCAATGCCGTCATGTGCTTCCGGGAGGAAAAAGGAGAGAAAATCATTGAAGTATGCCTTCAGGATCTCTTTCCACGGCGAGTCGTACTCGGTCGGTTGGTTCTGACTGTTGTGATTGGCCATGCACACATCCTTGGCAAAAAAATGATGGATACCGGAATTCTGGTCCCACGTGATACCCCTTCCGCCCATTTCTCTAAATTATCAGGAGTCCAGTGTATCACACATCATTGTCACCACAGGGGATTTTGGTCGTTAGGCTGTGCATTGAGCCGATCCGCCAGTGCTTTCAAACGACTTACCCGTTGTCGTTCCAGGCATGAGGGATGTACGATCTGTCTCAACGCATCAGGCCCAGCGAGCACCTGCCACTTTCGGGCAAGGTCGGCGTTGTCCCGTGCATGACGTTGCAGTTCGTGGGCGCGTCTTGGCTTGCCCGTCGCATCAGGGATGACTGCCGCATTCTTCAAACGTCCCCAAAGGGCTTCTACAAGAGGCGCAGCATCCTCATCTTTGCGTTCGAGTTGCCGGGGAAATGCGTCCAACGGGCGACCGGGGTCGTCTGGTGTAGACAGCAACCAAAGCGTTTCCGCAACAAGGTTCGCTGCCTCGGTCATCAAGGCTGAATTCCACTCGCCTGCAATAATCGCGTTGCGGTCGCTGTTCAGTTTCCATGGCGCGTTGAGAATGCCGGACAGATAGGTCGGCGTTTTTGTCGGAAAGAATGCCCAGAAAAGCCCTGCTTCCTCCCGTCCGCTTTCGAGCGGAATCGCCCAAGTCAGAGGAACCGAATCTCGGGCGTGGATATGAGTCGCATCGGCAAGTGCTCGTTTGTCAGTGATGGCCACATTCCGCTGCACGACACGCCATGTCGATACTTCATTGCCATCGTGCAGAACTTGCTCGTTGCCGTGCTGCTCAACGCGCAATTTCCGTGCGTGTTCTTCACCGTGATCCAGAACCAGAGTGGTTCCGACTGGAAAAAACAACAGAAACTTAGATGGGAACCTTTGTATTTCCTGCTGCAGATGGTCATGAAGTTCCTCATTGGGAACCTCCGCGCGGACTATCGTCTCAGCCCAGGCCAACTGGTCGAGCAGATTGTCGTCACTGCGTTCGCTGTCCGGCAATGACCAAGCCAATCGCAGACCCGGTGCCTCGGTTACTCCGAATTGGGCTTTCAATTCCCTCCGGCACCGCTTCGGGTCGAAGCGAATGGCACCCGATGTCCTGGTGAAAATATCAATGCGCCCATCGAGGCGAAGCAGTGACTTGAAGCCGAGTCCAAACCGGCCAATCTGGTTGCCACGCTTCGGCGAAGAATGGGAACTCAGCAAGGCTTCGACTCCCTCTTTGCTCAGAGGCGCACCGGTGTTGGCAGCGTAGAGGTATTTACCCTGCAACAATAAGTGGATTCTGTTTTTTTCTGGAGATGGGTATCCTTCCTGATCTGCTTCGAGGATCGCATCCGCCCCGTTCTGGACCAGTTCCATAATTTGCCGATAGCCGTAGCCACCGGCA
>CAIWLA010000036.1 GCA_903913345.1 uncultured Magnetococcales bacterium
AGGGTAACTCCCAAAGCAAAGAGGTCGCCACTCGGGCAGAATTCGAGATCGGCGCCATTGCGCAAATCCGGCGCGACATATCCTTCTGTGCCAACATAAGTGGCCACACCGGGAACGGAGGCCACACCAAAGTCAATGAGGACAGGATGGTTTTCAGCTCGGAGCAAAATATTGTCCGGCTTGATATCATTGTGAAGTACTCTAGCGACCTTATCGCTGCCGTGGAGTTGAGAAACGGCTTGTAGTAGGGCTTGAGCAACCTCAATGAAGCGTTCGACAGGAGGAAGTTTTTTGGCCTCGATTTCCTGACGAAGAGAGGGGCCTTCCACCAAATTCATGGCGAGGAAAAAACGTTCACCCCGCCAATGACCGAGAGATTCCACGCGCTCCGCATAGGGAGAATTGATGGTTTTCGCTGCCTTTAATTCAGCCTGGGCGCGATCCTGGGAAACGTCCGTGTTAAAGACCTTCAAGGCCAAACGTTCGCGCTGTGAGCCGCGAAAGGCGGAGTAGATCTGGGAATGGCCGCCCTGAGCGTGCAACGCCTCGATCTCGAACAAGTCGTAGTGTTCGCCTGGAGCGAGTTCGCGGTTCGACGGCAAGGGAATCTGTTCAGCGGGTTTAACGGGGACGAGCAACTCTAAAACCTCCTCAGCTCTTTGAAAGCGCTTGTCCGGTTCGGTTTGCACCAAGGTTCGGATTACTTGCAACGCGATATCAGGTGTTGCCGGGGGCAAGACTTTGAGTTGAGCTGGTTGAAGGTGGCCACCGGCGGCGGCGAGGTCGGCAGAGGCTTTGAATGGCGGGCGGCCAGCCAGCACTTCAAAAAGTATAACCCCCACACTAAAAAGATCCGTCGCTTCGCTGGGTTCCTGTTTCAGGTAAACCTCGGGCGCGGTATAGGGATTTGGCTTGATGACAGCAGTGTCCGGGATGACAGTCACGTGATTGTCTTCGAGCTGATAGGCAAGATCAAAGTTCATCAGCCGCGGAACCGTGCCGCAGAGAAGCACATTTTCCGGTTTTAACATCCGATGAATCACGGCCTGCCCATGCACGATCACCAAACCCTCTAAAATTCCCCGAACCAACGCTAGGGCATGTTCCCAAGGCAACCCGGCCGGCGAGCGGTCAAGAAGGTCCGCAAGCGTGCCCTCTTCCGACCATTCCGAGCCTTCGATGACGTGGCCATGGTCGTTGGGCACTCTCCAGACACGCAACAGGTTTGGATGCTCGCCCGTTTTGGCGAGAGCATCCAGAGTGTTGTTGGCTTTACGCAAAAAACGTTCGCGAACATCAGCGGAAGCATTGAGCGGCGGGAAAAAAGCGCGAAACCTTTGAAGATTGCGCCGACGGCCTTCCGTAGGCCGGACGATCAGCTCAGCAAGATCCTCCCGCTGGGTCAGTCGCTCAACCACCTCAAATCCTGGGAAGCTATAGCCTTTGACATGATCGCGCACGCGAAGGCTTTCAAATTTTGCCACCACTGCCTTGATCTGTTCGGCATTCAAAACAGGGCCAACAGCGTGGCTCTGGCGATATTTGAGAAAATCAATAAAGCGGTCGATACTGGAAAACGTCGGATTGTGCTGGTCGCTTTTGGTGGGCGAAGCATTGGTCACTTCCGCCTCGGGATTGGTTAAAACAACAACCGACTCAAACCAGAGATCAGGCAAAGTATTGAAGGCGTGACTATAGATTCCGCGTAGCAACTTGCATTTGAAGCGATTGCTGGCATGGGGATCAGGACGGTGTTGCGAGCCATTGACAAGCCAGGTGCGGGGAGCAACTTGTATGCGACCAGTCCAGTGTTTTAGTTCTGTCACAAAAACGCCGAAGGCACAAATTACGATTAAATCGCATTCGTAGTAATCATTGGTTTGTTTATCATAGACCTCCAATGCGGCGACGTGGCCTCCCAAACCCATGGATCGAAGAGCTCCGCAAATTGCATTGAGACTCTGTGCCTCATGCGGAAAACGGCTTAGATCTCCGGGTGTTGCTGCGCCTTTTTCCGGCTCTATGCTTGAAATGCTGTCACGTGAAGCAATCCAGCGATCCAAAATTGCTTCGACTGATTCAATCGCATTATCGAGTTGATTCCCCTCTGTCAGGCCTTTGTGGAGCTGCGGGTCAAGGTAAGCGTATGCAACAATCCTATTTAATGCTCCCGCACCTCCAACGGTGTCGATACGCGGCAACGCATTTTCCATTCCTGGAACTGGCGCTAGTTTCCAAAAATTACTACTCCTTAAATGAAAGAATGGGTTCAGGGGTCTATCTCTGTCACCAGCCGCTGCATATCTCGCAAAAACTGCGGAGAATAGCTGACGAAAGGTTGCATCAAAATAAAATCTATTCTCCTTGAACTTCCCCTGTTTGAGGCCCTGTAGGACAGCAAGAACCGCTACCAGCTTATGCGGTTTCGTCGTCGCGGGGTC
Organism: uncultured Magnetococcales bacterium; assembly: GCA_903913345.1. Classification (GTDB taxonomy): domain Bacteria; phylum Pseudomonadota; class Magnetococcia; order Magnetococcales; family Magnetaquicoccaceae; genus Magnetaquicoccus. The sequence continues at coordinate 2,442 of CAIWLA010000036.1, forward strand.
ATCTGCTACACAATTCAAATCTTGCAGGAATTCGTTTGTATTCATTGTGGTTTCCCCTTCTCACTTTCGTAGCTCATTCTGGAGGCATTTCTAAGTTTTTCGACGACGGCCACCAAACTGGTGCAGGCTAAATCAATCTCTGTTCGGCTGTTGTATCGGCCAA
>CAIWLA010000037.1 GCA_903913345.1 uncultured Magnetococcales bacterium
ATCCGGGATAAGTTTGCCTCATCAAAAAAGCGCGGCATGTGGATGGGCGGCCACCCGCCACTCGGCTACACCGTCCAGGAGCGCAAACTGGTTATTAACCCCGCCGAGGCCGAAACGGTGCGCTCCATTTACCGCCGTTTCGTGGAAATCGGCTCTGCCACCCAGCTCATCCGGGAACTGGCCGAGTCGGGCGCGGTTGGCAAAAACGGCAGGCCCATGGACAAGGGGTACCTCTACCGGATACTCAATAATCGGGTCTACATTGGCGAAATCGCCTACCACGGTGAGATCTACACCGGCGAGCACCAGGGTTTTATTGACCGAGAACTCTGGGACGCTGCCCACACCATCTTGGCCACCAACAATCGGGAACCACGCGCAGACTCCAGGGTGCAAACAGCCGCCGTGTTGCGAGGCATCATCCGCTGCGGCCACTGTAATCGGGCCATGAAGCCAACATACAGCAGAAAAGACGGCAGAGAATACCGCTATTACACCTGCCAGTCAGCAGAAAAAAATGGGGCCGACGCCTGCACCCTGCGAAATATTGCCGCCGGAGGGGTGGAACGGGCGGTGTTCGATCATGTACGGGGACTCCTGCGCACCCCAGAGATGATGGTCAAAACCTTCCAGGCCATGGACGAGGGGGATACCAAGACGCCGGAGCGCACGGTGATGGAGTCTCTGCGGAACCTGGGAACATTGTGGGATGAGCTGTTCCCCGGCGAGCAGGCGCGGCTCCTCCAATTGCTGGTGGAAAAGGTGGATGTCAGCCAGGGTGGAATGGATGTGCATTTCCGCTTTGGCGGGCTGAAAAGTTTGATGGCAGAGATGGATCTGGACGACGAAAGGAGCGTATCATGAAAGGAACGATAAGTGCTGACGGCAAAACGCTGGTGGTTCACATTCCCATGCGGCTCAAACGGTGGGGCAGTCGGACGGAGATTATCGCCCCGCCGGGTGCCCCTGACTGGGTGCCGCCTCCGCCGTCGCCCCAGCAGGCGATATTGAAAGCGTTGGGGCGGGCGCATCGGTGGCTGAAAATGCTGGAGTCGGGCAAGGTCGCCTCCATGAAAGAGTTGGCGGAACAGGAAAATCTTGATGGATCGTATGTTTCTCGGATACTGCGGCTGACGCTGCTGGCTCCGGATATTGTGGCGGCGATCCTGGATGGGGATCAGCCGGAAGGGCTTACTTTGGGGGATTTGATGGAACCGTTGCCTATGTTGTGGAGTGAACAGCGGGTTCGGCTGGGGTTTTCGAGCGTTCCGTTCCGGGATGCGTAGGGGGGTAGGCGGAACGCAACGGTGTTGGATTGGAGAGGCCGGGTTCGCGGAAAAAAATACCGCAAGCACTGGCCAGTCACCCCTTGGTACCGCGTTCCCATGAACTCACTTCCCCCTCCACAATTCGAAACAGGGGGTGAGGGTCTGGGACAGATACGCTCTCCCATTTGGCCAGGATCTCCGGCGATCTCACCGCCAGTTTTTGTCGTAGGTGTCCCCACTCAATCAGCAGTTGGCCATTGGTTTCCTCA
>CAIWLA010000038.1 GCA_903913345.1 uncultured Magnetococcales bacterium
AAGGGTGCTCAAATATCCAAGGATAAAATGACACCACAACAAGCTCAACATAAAAACAAGAAAGATTTAGAATTTGAATTGGGTAGAAGACTAACTGATAAGGATTGGCATACCTATCTTCAAACTGGTAATAAACCACCTCGGTGGAGAGCTGATCCATCCAGCCCAGGGGGGCCTGGGTGGCATCCACAAAAAATTCACGGACCTCTCCGGGACGCAACGGCTTGATCTTGTCGCCCGACAAGCCGCCCGAAATGACCAGGGGGTTGACGGCCCGGCGCGCCAGGAGCGTCGATTTGCTGTCCAGGAAGAGAATATCCAGTCTGGCACTGTCCACCGCTCGGTCACCATGATGGCTCATGCGGACCAGAATGCGGGGCTGATCAAACAGGGTTCTGTCCACCTGTGTCTGATCCACGACGAGGAGGCCGTCATCAAACCCAGGGGTTTTGCCCCGTTCGATGCGGACGCCACTCTTGACCTTGACGTGGGCGGCCACGGTGATTTGCGTCAGTTGGGCCGCCGAGTTACCCCAATCTTTTTGGGGATCGAAGGCCACGGGGGGCGGATCCGGAATGACGCTGGGTACCCACGCGCCCTTGATCTGACTGTCGGCGGCGGCCTGTTCGGCCTCACTGGAGTGGGAGAAGAGTGCCCGATAGCCAAAAAAGAGGAGGAGGATGGCCACCAACGCGCCCCCCCCGATCATCAGTGTCCGTTTGTCTTTCAACGCCTCAATCATCGCTTTTCTCCGAATGGGGATCCATCTGATTGTGCGGCGTGGTCGCGCCGGTAACCGCATCCCGTACAATGCGACTGGATAGCGGTCCACTTTGACCATGATACTTGGCACCGCGTTTTTCGCCATAGGGTTTGCTGGTGGGGGAGGAGAGTTGCTCAAACGAGATGGCACCGATGCGCATCCCCGGTTTGAGTGCCAGAGGCAGGCGACCCGCATTAAAAAATTCAAAGGTGATGTTGCCATTCCAACCCGGATCGACCGAGTGGGCGGTGATATGGACCATCAATCCCACCCGCGCCAGACTGCTCCGACCATCCAGCCAGCCCACGATATGGCTGGCCAGTTTGATCCGTTCCATCGTCATGCCGAGGGCAAACTCGCCGGGATGGAGGAAAAAATGGTCCGTCTCGCCGATCACCACCGTTTTCATGATATTTTCCGATACGGAATAGCTGCCCGTACTGGCCGAGAGATCCAGGAAGGGGATCTGGCAGGGCTGAAAGGTCTGAAAGATATGTCCCAGCCGCACATCGACCGAAAAAGAGCCAAAGGCGTCTTCATTGGGCATCGGATCAATCTCGATGTCGCCATTGGCCATGTGTTGCAATACATCCCGGTCCGACAATCTCATGGTGCCCCTCCCCGTGTGCGCTGTTTCTGGATGCCCGGAAACAGTTCATTGAAATCCCGAAAGAGATCCTTGTAATGGTCGGGATCCCGGTAGGCTTTTTTGATATAATTTTCGGGCAGTTCCACCAATTCTTCCACATCCTGCCAGCCGTTGGCCAGGGGATAGGCATAGTAGGGCCATTGGGTTGGGACATTCTGCACCTGGATGATATGGATGGGCTGATGCAGACGCATGGCGGTGTAGACCCGGTGCATCCCATCGTTGATCAGGGGGAGGGTGCGTCCATCGGGTTCCAGGGAGATCTCCACCACGGGGGGGGTGAGGGGGATCGGTCCCTCCTCTTCTCCCGTCCTGTCGTCCCGGATCCAGAAGAGCAGGCCGCCCTCCAGGGCAAAAATATTGTGGCCCTTTTCCAGAAACAGCGCGTGAAAATCGCGCAAGCGGTGATGATCGGACTGCAACACATAATTCTGGGCCGGATACAGGGTGGCGGGATCGACATGGCGCACCAGTTCCAACCGTGCCCGTTCATAGACCAGGGGTCGGCCAAAGCCCCGCAGGCGGGTCTGCCGAAACCGCGCCAGGAGCGTCTCTTCGGGGATGGTCTCAATCCGGGTAATGTGGGGCAGGTACGGTTCAGCCATGATCTGCGCGCTCCTTCAGGAGGGAGTGAAGATGTTCCACCCGCAACTGGCCGATATGGGCCAACGTCCGATCCGGGGGGGGCGATTGGCCATTCAGGATGTGGACCATATCCGCGCGCTCCTGTTCCGGGCGATGTAGAATCCATACCGTTTTTATCCCCAATTGTCGAGGGGGAGCGATATCCATGGCATAGGTATCGCCAATCATGATCGTCTGCCCGGCTGACACCCCCACCTGATCCAACGCCTGTTGATAGATACCCAGGTCCGGTTTGGCACAGCCCATCTCGAAGGAGAGAAAGCGGGGCCGGGTTTGGATCGCGCCGGGAAAGAGACGGGCAAACCCGGCATGAAAGGGTGCCCAGATGTTGGAGACAAAGCCGAAGGGTATCTTTTCTTTCTCCAATGTTTCCAGCCATTCGGCAGCCCCCGGCAGGACGAAAGCCTCGTCGCACTGTGCCTGCCACAACTGCCGGGTGACGGCACGGGTCTCGTCGGGCGGGGTGTTGAATTGGGCCAGCAGGGCATCGGCCAGTCCCTCCGGGTGGGCAAACGGGGTGCGAAAGAGGAGATCGGTCAGGGCCGGTTTGGCCGTGGCGGGCAGGTGCAACGCCTCGGCCAGTCGTCGCGCCGGGCCACGGGAGGGGCCACCGATCAGGGTGAAGCCGATATCCAGAAAGACAAACATTTTTTTTATGGTCCGTCCCGGTGGTCAGAGGGGGATGGCAGGCGCATGGCGCACCGTGCCATCTCGCGTCCCAGGTAGAGGGCGTGGGCAATGTCCGACAGGGCGCAGTCCCGTGCCAACATTTTTTCCAACATTTCCGGTTCCCTGGCGCGATACTCCTTGAGCAGTTGCCCCCGGTGGAGGTGTTGGACGACGATCTCCTGGGTGGTCTCGTCTGTGGTGACCAAAAACTCGCCGTTGGGGTCCGTGCGCAACGACCGTTTGCCGGTCAATGGGTCCACCCGGTCATCGCTCTTTTTGGCCTCGGCAATGGCCTGGGCGCGGGCCAGACCGTTGCCCTGCGGGTCGATGCTGATGGAGTGGCTGATGACGGTCAGGGAACCGACCGGCATTGGCACCCGGTCGGCCACATATTTTTGCACCGCCATCAATCCGTAGCAATTTTTCAGCCAGCCGTCCAGGGCATTGTGGCTGCGAAAGGTGGCGGTCAGGGTCAACCGGTCGGCCCATTTCCGGAAAAAGAGGGCGACCAGACAGGGATGGCTTCTGGTCTGGGGCAGGGTATCCCGGTTGCTGTCCCACAGGGCGATATAGGCGCGGCGGGATTCGTGGTCTTCCTGCAAATGGACAATGGCCGTCTCCAGGGTATCGATGATCCTGCCCTCGGCCTGGAAATACCCCCTCAACCGATTGCCATAGGTGTAGGATTGTTCGATGGGGGGAGAACCATCGAGCAGGCCGGTCTGATAGGTCCGCAACTCGGCCAGGGAAAAGCCCCTTTTGGCCAGAGCCTCTGGATCTTCCTCGACGGGTTCCTGGACGATTGTTTTTATATTTTGCAACTCGATCCGTTCTCCCTTGCGCAGGTGGTGCCGGTGGCCGAAGCGGATGAGACGAAAGATCAACTCCTGCCAGGCCTCCAGGGGGGTCTGGCGGATGATGGTATGGCCGCCAGGATGCGAGGGATACCATTGGACCGTGGGTTGTGTCAGGGGTCTCTGGATGCGGGGCAACGTGCAGGGTTTGGGCGGCGGGCAGTGGGCAAAGGTGCGGCGGATGGCCTCTGCCGCGTCGGCCTCCTGGTATTGGCTGAGATCCGTGACGGTGAGGGGGCGGGTGGTGAAATCGTGGGGGGTGATTGCGCCATCCAGATGTTTGTCGGTGCCGATAATGCGCATCATGGGGGTGCCCAGATAGGTGGTCTCTTCCAGCCCCTGTGCAAAAAAACCGGTCAATTCGGCGCGGGAGCCGGAGAGATCCTGGCCGAGGATGAAAAGATGGGCAATTTGCGGATTATAGAGCAGATTATGCAACAATTCCGGCAAGCCGTTGCCGTACAGGGTGCCCAGGACGGCGATGCGGGAGGTGTGGGGGTCGAGATCGATCCCCAAGGTGGATAATTTCTTGTAAATGGTTTTGGTGGGCGACCACAGCGTGACCACGCCAATATCACCGGCGGGGTTGACGATCTGGAGTTTATCTTGGTAGTATAAAGGTTCGAACATGTGATCTTGTGGGCGAAAAAGGGGTGATGGGCCAGTGGGGGTCATTATGGTCCTGTTTTGCGTGGGCGGAAAGGAAAACCGGACGATGCCCCCCATTGACCCGACAGTCCACCATTTTTGTTGCCATTCGTGCGGGAATTCGGGTAGAGTGATCCCATTCAGGCACCCCAAGAGGATTCGTCCATGTATGCGACCCCTTTTGACACCTTCCAGTTTATCCGCCGCCTGAGGGATGCGGGCATCCCGGAAAATCAGGCCGAGGCCATCTCCGAAGCCATCAAGGAGATCCGGGTCACCCAGTTTGAGGGGCTGGTGACCAAACGGGACTTGAAGGATCTGGAAGGGCAACTCGCCACCAAGGCCGATGTGACCCGAATGGATATGCACGTCCTGGAATTGAAGCGGGATATCAAGGATCTGGAATACCGGATGACCATCCGTCTGGGCCTGATGCTGGTGGCCGTGTCCGGGATGCTCTTTACCGCCTTGCGGTATTTTCCGCCCACACAGCCCATTGTCATCTCCAGTCAGTCACTGCCCGCCATCGAACAAAACCTGGGCAGGAGACCCGCGGGGGAACCGCCCACCACGCCACACCCCGCGCCGTGATGATTGATTGACACAACATCAGTCGGTTCACTCTGGCTCACGCCGGTAGAGAGAGATCCCCACCCGTTTGATATGTTCCAGCAGGGGGGCATAACGAATCCCGTCATACGCCTTGACATCAAATCGGTAGGGCAGAGGCAGCGACTCCAGTGTCTCGGCAACGGCCTCCGCCTGCAGTTCATCCGCCACCCCCACCAAAGCCAGATCAATATCCGACTCTGGACGATGGGAACCCCTGGCACGTGACCCAAACAGCACAACCTCACGAATGGCCGCAACAGGCCGAAACACCGCGCATATCTGGTCCAGTTCCCGGTCAGTCAACCCCGTGCTGCTCATTCTTTGACCATCTGACTCAGGAAAAAGGTGTGCAGACGGTCAAAAGCCGCAAAATAACATCCCGTGACCACCTGCAAAACGTCATCAAAGGTTTTGCTGTTGTATGTATGGGCCAGAAGATTGCGGTGCAGCATCATCTCTACCCAGACCTGGCCATCCTCCAGCACCTGCGCCTGAAAG
>CAIWLA010000039.1 GCA_903913345.1 uncultured Magnetococcales bacterium
CCAGTCCCTGTCCCAGGATGAGTGTCCGTGCCAGTCCCAGCACCAGTACCAGGATGGGTGTCTGTGCCAGTACCTGTTCCAGTACCGGTGTGGGCACCCGTTCCGGTTCCGGTGTCATGCGGCCCTGCCGTGTGCGGCGGCTCTGTCGTCGCAGGCGGCTCCGTCGTCTGCGGCGGCTCCGTCGTCTGCGGCGGCGCCGTTACTATAGGTGGCGGCAACGTCGTTTCAGGTCCGTGAAGCGGCTTGGGAGGCTGAATGGGAGAGGTGTCGTGCGGAAACTTGATTGGCTCAAAGACAGGTTCCCCCGTCGGAGGCATGGGCACGGGAATCTGTTGATGACCACCCGGATTGTCAATCTTTGCCACCGGACTGGCCGGCGTCAGATCATCCAGAATGACCCCAGCCGGCTCCTGCAAAACGGCACTCGATAACCTGACCCCCTTGGAAACCTCCACCGGAGGTGCCTGAGGCTGCAAATTGGCCAAATCCGAATTTTCAGTCGTATCCACATGAACAGTACGAACCAACTCACTGTCATCCAGATTGAGCGATGACTCGTCCGCCTTCAAATCGAGCAAATCAGCCGCCTGCTGCTGCTCCTTCGTTGGTACAAAGCCAGCCCCTTGGCCAGTCCCCGGATGAACGACTGATTCGGCCATGTGAGTTACTCCTGAAACCTAAAAATGCGCGCCCAAACGGCAGCCCTGCATACATCACTGCACATCCACTCTGACCCCTGTTGCCCAACATCCAGAACAAAGGGGAGATCGTCCTGAAACACCTCGTTTGCTCATTCCCACCAGACAGAGGGCATCACCCACCACTGTCACCCACAGTATTCAGGAACAGTCGCTAAAATACAACTGTCCCGTTGGCCATCTATCGTTCGTTATAGGGAGAGGACCAACCGGACAAAACCAGTCGAAACCCGATATCCTCCTTGCCGATATTGGGATAGGTACCCCCCCGATAGGCCGACCGTACCATGTCCGGCTCAGAACGCCACGATCCACCCCGTTTGATGCGATAACCGATGGCCGTGGCATTGACCGGATTTTTCTGTCCCGCCGCCGGTGTGCCATAAAACGCCCCATCATATTTATCCTGACACCACTCCCAGACATTGCCGTGCATATCCTGCAAACCGTAGTCGTTGGGTGGAAACAGGCCGCCCGGTGTGGTTCCTTTGCGATAGAGGCCTTCAACACCCTCCCCATAAACGGATCCTCCATAATAATTGGCTTGATCCGTCTGGATGGTATGCCCATAATGAAACGGCTGAACAGACCCCCCACGACAGGCATACTCCCATTGGGCCTCGGTGGGCAGCGCGAAAGACAATCCGGTACGATGACTCAACCACTGGGCAAACCGCACGGCATCAAACCAACTGACAAAGACCACCGGATGCCGGTCATCCTGTCCAAAACGGGTCTTTTGCCAATTCCATGGATCCACGGCCGGTTTTGATAAGACCGGAGAACGGACAACCGACTGCAACCGTTCCTGATCGGTCTGGAAGAGGGACTCCTCGACAAACCAGGCAAATTGTCCGCGCGTCACCGGTAACCGTCCCATCCAGAAACCATCCAACTCCACCGGATGGCGCGGCAACTCCCGGGCATACCATTTCTCAAAATGGTCGGCATCCCCGCGATCACGCAATACCCTGGTCTCCTCTTCCGTCTGCCCCATCCAGAACCGGCCCGGCGGAATCCAGAGCAATTCCATGCCCGTCAACGGCTCGCGCCAGACATTTTTATCCCCCTGGGGGAGGGCAGAAGGCATCGACCTCTGATCGGGCACCTCTCCCACCACCCCGGTTCCTGAGGAGAAGGGGAGTCCGAGGTCTGGGCCAGAAATCCGGGGGCGATCCCGGTCAATCCAGCCCTGATACGCCTTTTGCAGGGCATCCACGACCGCCGCCATCGTCGGATATCGCCCCCCCTCCCCACCCTGGGCCACCGAGGAGCGGTCTTCACGCAGGCAGGTTTCGATCACCTGAATGCAGGCCGACATGGATTCCCGCACCGAAGGCGACCAGTCCGGTCTCCCCTGCGCCCGCAATTGGAGCAACAGCGGCTGAAGATAATCATATTTCTCCACCGGCCATCGCCCTTCCAGCACAAAAAGGCCAACAATGCCAAAACTGTAAATCAGGATAGGCTCATCGATGCGGGTTATGCTGCGATTGTGCAACTCCGGTGCCATGTAAAAATCCGTTGTGACCACCCGGAAATAGTCCGCCAATCGTTCCTCATACACACCGCCCAGATCGATCATGGCCAATGCCAGTGGACCCGATTGACACGAGGAGACCAGCACATTTTCCAGTTTGAGATCGGTGACGATGAGACCCGTATCCGCCAACAGACGCTGCAACAGAACGGCCAAATGGATCAACACGGCGTACTGGCGGGCCGGGGTAAGCCGTCCCGCCCTGGCCAGTTGCTTGACACAGTCATAGAGATCAATAGGCCAATAATCCATGTAAATCAGGCCATATACCGCTATTGGATCCTGCTCATCGGTGGCGGTCCAGGTGAAAAAATGGCGAATCCTGACCAGACTGGCATGGTTCAAACGGTCCCAGTTGTGCTGCAACTGATACCATTCGTGGGACTCTTCCCGTTCCGTGGCGGCACCCTCCCCGGATCCGGACTTTGCCCGATAGTGCAGAGGGACAATCTTGACGGCCACCTCCATCTGATCATCCGTCACCAGGAACACCTGACCGAAACTCCCGGAACCCAACAGGCGAACCATTCGATAACCGGGCGTGACATGGCGGACCATCTGTTCCGCCTGTTCAGGAGAGAGATCTATCCGTTTGGCCATCTGGTTGCCCCCTCGGTCTCTCCCGATTTCGGACGGTCATCGGCAAAATGGGCAGCGTCCGTCCGGCGATCCCCATCCAGCAGGGTGAGCCATATGGCCGCCCGCACCATTTCGTTATTGAAAAAGAGCGTCCGGTCCCCCCCCGCCCCCGTCTCCCCCAACAGACCCACCTTGAAAAGGTGTTCGACCGCAGCGGTCGTCGTGGCTCTGGCGTGGAGACCCAAATCCAACAATGCATCCCAGGTGATCCGTCCGTGGGCCGCGATGGCCCGCACCACCCGCCAGTTGACCTGCACGGCATCGAGCCGCTCCAGGATAAGCCCCTGGAGGGTGCGCGGAAAGAGCGTGAGGAGATCCCGATGATCCAACGACAAGGGATCGATCGTGCCTGGGCGAGCAAGGGCGGCCCGGTGGCGCGCCAGCGCGGAGTGACCCAATTCGGTGGCAAACAAGGGCACCCCGCTGGACCACTGCGCGAGGCGGCGATGGACCTCGTCATCCCCTGGTGCCGTGGGGTGTATGGCCCGCAACAACTGGACGGTACTTTTCGGGGTCAACCGGTTGAGGGAGAGGGTGGAGACCAGATCTGCACCCGGAAAGAGGCGCAACCAGGAACGACGTGTCGCCCCGATCAGCCAGACCGGGCTGCCATTGCAACCCTTGGCCAGATGGGGAAAAACCGCCAGGGTGTCGGGATCGGCCCACTGCAAATTATCCAAAAACAGCACCGTTGGCCGCCCCGTGGCAGAGAGCACGGCCACCAGCAAGGCCGCCACCTGCTGCACCGGTTCGCCGGGGTCACGGATGGGGTTGGCCACCGTCTCGTGGGCCATTCCGGTCCATTGGGCCATCAGCCGTCGTCCGCTCTCCGCCTGTTCTGGATGGTGTTGCTGCAACCATTCCTCTATCCGTGCGGCCTTGGCGGAAACCGTCCAGGTCGCCGGGCAACCGCTCAACTGTGCCAACAGGGCGGCAAAGGGATACCAGGGGGTGCGATTGGCCACGGTTCGGCACTGCCCCTCCAACCAGAGCCAGGTGGTCCCGACGGTCAGAAGGGTACGCAACGCCTGCACCAGGCGGCTCTTGCCAAAACCGGCCTCCCCGACAATCACCAGGGTTCGACTGGCCCCGGCCTGGGCCTCGGCGGCCGAGGCGAGCAGTGTCCGCAGTTCGCTCTCCCGCCCCACGAGGGGGGGTTGCGGCAGCGGTTCCATGACCGGTTCCATGGCCCGCATCAGGGCATCGCCCTCCGGGAAAAAGGCGGTCACGGCTCCATAACGTTGGGTATTGTACCACAACGCCTGCCGGGTCGCCGGAGAGAGGTGGGGTTGCGTCACCCCGTCACACACATGGGGACTCATGAGGCAGGGATGGGAGACCATATTGCCGTACAAAGTGGTCTTGCCCCCGCCAGATGAGGCGATGGCCTCCCCGCTCAGGACGCATACCCGCAAGGAGAGGCTCTCCCGCAACGGGGAGACCCTCTGTTGCTCGGCCATGGTCCGTTCCATCCAACAGGCACAACAGGTTGCCCGTTCGGGATCCTCTTCGCGCATACGCGGCACACCAAAGAGCAATAAAAATCCGCCCGGTATCGCCTGCATCACCCCGCCAAAACGGTGGGCGGCGGCGGCGCACAACTGCTGAAGGGTTCGATTGATCCGCCCAAAATGGGCACTGCCCAACCGATGCACCATGGCCTCCGTGATCGGCACCCGCGCCACCACCATACTGACGGGTTGCAGGGCCGAGGTATAATACATCTCGCCCTCCGCATCCGGCGATGCCTCCTCTTCCGCCCCCGCATCCGGCGGATCCTGCGTCCGGTTCTCTGGCGAATTCTGCTGGGAGAGCGTCCCCAATTGGGCCGCCATGGTGCGGTTGCGCACCTTCAATTGCCGAAAAATCGTCACCAGATGTTGTTTGACCGTCCCTTCGGAGATGGCCAACCGGTCGGCAATCTCCCGATTGGATCGCCCGTCCTGCACCAGTTGCAAAATCTCGCGCTGTCGTTCCGTCAACAGACGAACGGCACTATCGAGGGTATCCGGCAATGCCCCGGAAGGGTGTGATGGATTGTCCATGTCATCGATCCCAGGCCAGGTGGTCACAGGCGGATCGATCTCTTGAACAATCGGGTCCGCCAATCCATTAAACCGTCGCAAAACAGGCCAGCCATCCACCCCGCCTCAGGGAGAGCGTTGGGGTCGGATGACCTCCTCTATCTTTTCACCACTGCCGTGCATGGGCAGCAACAACGGTTTCAGCAGGTAGGCCAGTACCGATCGCTGTCCCGTTGTGATATCCGCTTCGGCCAACATCCCAGGCAGGAGCGGATATTGCGGGGTGCCGACAAAACGGGTATCGGGTCGAATGCGCCCTATATAGAAGGGCTTGCGTGCCCCACCCACCACACCCACCGACTCCGTGGACGGGGAGAGGGAGAGCAATTGACCGGAGACCGTGCCAAAACGTTCCCAATCATAGCTGGTCACCTTGATCACGACCGGCAGATCCGGTCGCACAAAGCCGATATCCCTTGGGAAAATATGCACCTCCAGCAACATTTCCGCGTCCACTGGCACAATTTGCATCAACGCATCCCCCCCCTTGATCACTGCCCCGATCGTCTGCGTCTGCAATCCCTGCACGGCCCCCGCCACCGGTGTGCGAATCTCCAGTTGGGCGCGGCGTTCCTGCAAGCGGTTCAACAGCTCTTGCGTCTGGGCAATATCGTTGTTGGTTTGTCCCAATTCATCGCTGGCCTGTTGGCGTGACTCCGCCTCTGCGGTTTGGCGGCGTCTGGTCACTTCGTCCAGGGCCTGTTTGGCCTTTTCCAACTGATTTCTCAACCGGACGACCTCGGACTGCGAAGTCAGATGGGTCCGTTTGGAATTCAACCGGGAGACCTCAGAGACCAGGTTTTTATGGGCCATCTCATTCTGCAAGGCCAACATGGCCGCATCCACCTCCTCCCGACCTTCGGCGGTCTGAATCAGACCGACCAATTGTTCGTACTCGGTCTTTTTCTGGATCAACTGGGTATCCAACACCGCCGAATTGCTCTCGCGGGAGGCAATCTGGGTACGCAACAGAGATGCCTGATCCCGTATGAGATCCGCATGGTCTGAACCGATACTCGAAAAATCGGCCTCAGTCCCGTTGAGAAAGGCGTACAGACGGATGCGACGGGCCTGCAGGCTGATCAGGCGGGCCATGGCCTGCTTCTCGTCGGAATCGGCGGGCGCGTTGGTCATTTGCAACAACAGATCCCCCTTCTCCACATGATCCCCTTCCCGCACATACAAGGCGGAGAGAATACCGGATTCCGACGACTGAACCGAGTAGATCAATCCCCGTGGGACAATCTGACCGGTGGTCTTGACCGCTTCGTCAATGCGGGTCGCCACCGACCAACCGCCAAACAGCACACTCAGGCCAATGGTCAGCAGCAGTGCCGACCGGACTTTCCAGGGACTAACGGCCTCTTCCAGGGTGATGGCATCGGCAAAGCGATGCGCGGAATGGTGCGTCGGCATGACAGGTCCACTTCATAGACTCTAGAATCGGAAAGATCTCACACAAAATTTTTCGACAACAATTTTTTTACCTCATCCGGAGGACCGGCCCCCCGCAGATAGCCCGCATCCAGGTACAAGACAATATCGGCCATCTGCATGTGACTGGGCCGGTGGGTGACGATAAAAATGGTCGTCGTTCCCCGCAGCTCTTCGATGGCGTTGCGGAACAACTGTTCGCTGTCGGCATCCAGATTGTTGGCCGGTTCGTCAAACAGCACAATACGCGACCGCTTGACATAGACCCGGGCCAACGAGAGGCGTTGTTTGAACCCGGCGGACAATTGCGACGAGCGGCTTTCGTCCACACGGGTGTTGAATCCCTCCGGCATGCTCTGGATTTCCGCCAGCAGACCGGCCTTGGCGGCGGCGATTTCCAACTCTTCGTCACTGGCCACCGGATTGGCCAGACGCAGATTCTGGGCCACGGTGCCGAAAAAGATGTCGCACACCTGGGGCAGATAGCTGATGGATTGGCGCAGGGCGATCGGGTCCAACTGGCGAATATCCTCGTCGTCAATCTGGATGCTGCCCGCCTGGGGGATATAGAGGCCGAGCAACAGCTTGATCAGGGTGGATTTGCCCGAACCGTTGGCTCCGATGACCGCCACCACCGAACCGGCCTTGATCTGACAGTTGACACCCACCAAAGCGGGTTCCGCATCGTTGGTATAGCGGAAGGAGACCCGGGAAAAGACCACCGAACCTTTGAACTGCAGTTGGCCCCGACTGCTGCCGGCATAGGCATCCCGTTCCCCCTTGATCTCCATGAGCCGATCCACCTGATTCAGGCTGCTGAAAATTTGCACCATGCGGGTGATGCCCAGAAAGGTGGTCTGAATCGGTGAGAGCACCCGCCAGGTGAGCATCATGGCCGCCACGACCGAACCGGCGGTTTGGGTGCCGGCCAACACCCCACGGGCCGTCATGGCCATCACCCCGACCGAGGCCGCCATGGTCAAAACCTGGGCGGAGGCCGCCAACACGGTGGTCATCTGGGAGACATAAAAATTGGCCAGGATCGCCTTGCCGGAGAGTTCGCGGTACCGGTCGCACCAGGATTCTGCGGCCCGGGCACCCTGAATGACGGGAATATGGGCAAAAGATTCGGTCAGGAAGGCCTGTCGTTGGGACTGGAGCCGACCCGCATGGGAGGTGCGGATGCGCAACATCGGGACCAGCACCACCCCGACCAATACCAGGCAAACCATCAGGATCAGCATGAACAGGATGACCCCTGGACTGACGAGGCCCAGCACCACCAGAAAAAAGAGGGTGGTGGGCGCATCATAGTAGAGGACGGCCAGATGGCCGGTAAACATGTCGCGAACCACCTCCAGGGACTTGATGCGGGCCACCTGCACCCCAACGGCCACCCGTTCGGTATAGGGGGCCGGCATGGCCAGCAACCGTTCCATGATGCCGGACCCCAGAATTCTTTCGGCCTTGGCACCAATATAGGAGAGGATGCGGGCACGCTGAAAGCGCAACAGGGCATCCAGCGTGATGGCCACCAGGGTGCCCGCCATCAATCCCAGAATCATGGATCGCGAGCCGCTGGGAATCACGCTGTCATAGATGGTCATATTGAACAACGCACTGGAGGTCGCCAACATGTTGCCGATCAGTGTCACCGCCATGGTCAACCAGACCAGAGAGCCAAAGCGCAGAATTTGCGTTGAAATCCAGCTTTTTGGTCGCGGCATGTCCGGGTCCGGTGGTATGAAAAAAAAGGCCCGGCCACTCTTTTCGACCGGGACACTTCTGGTCTGTCCATCGGTCCCGTCGATCACCTCAATCTCACCCTGGGGGTCATGGCCGATCACCACCATCAGTTCCCCTTTGTCCTTGCCGACAAACAAAAAAGGGGCTTGACGAATGTCCACATGGCCCAGAGTGGTCGGTTCGGAACGGTGGGTGTAATGGAGATTGGCCATGGAGTTGCAAAAATCGGTCAGATCCATGGCACCGAGCAGATGGGGCAGGGCCTCTGCCAACTGACGGGCAGGCCCCCGCCAATTGAGTGCCTCCAACAGCCCCTTCAGGCAACGGGTAAAGTTGTTCCGCTGGGGCAGGCGGTCGATAAAATCCTGCCACGAGGTCTGGGTCAGCAACTCCTGGAGTACCAGATCCCGACTCTTGGCCTGTTCCTTGGCGGAGGCCAACGCGGTGGTCGCCGCTGGATCCACCGCCACGGCGGCGGTGGCCGTCGGGGTAAAGGCCTCCTGAAAGCTGGCGAGCGGCTCCAGACGCCCCTCGATCAAACGAAAGGAGCGATCGGCAATGCGCAGCAGAGAAGGACGCCAGGAGACCAGGACAATCGTGCAGTCATGGTTTTCCTTCAACTCGACCAGGCTGTCCCGCAACATGGCATCCCCCACCGAGTCGATGGCCATGTTGGCCTCGTCAAACAGGAGTATTTGTGGCGTCATGGCCAGGGAACGGGCAATGGCGATCCGTTGCACCACCCCCGCCGGCAGTGATTCGGAGGCCCCATCCCCCACAATGGTCCCATACCCCTTGGGCATCCGGGCCACCGAATTGTCCAGCCCCAACATGCTGGCCCGATGCAAGGCCACATCGTCCAGGGATTCATCGAACATGGTGATGTTTTGCAGGATGGAACCGTTGAACAGGGTTCCCTTTTGCGGCACATAGGCGATGGCGTTGATGAACTCCGGCGGTACCTCCGACACCGCATCGCCATTGAAACGGAGGCGACCGGCGGTGGGTGAGACGCGACCGGCCAGCAATTGGAGCAGCGTGGTCTTGCCGCTGCCGCTGTCACCGATGATGGCAATGGTCTCCCGGTGGCGCACGGTCAGGGAGACATGGTCCAGCACCGGCTTGTCGCCGGTAAAATTGACCGTCACATCCTCCAGTTCCAGGCTGAACCCCTCGGACAATGGCTCCTGGTCGGAGCGGACCACCGGCGTGGACGAGACGGAAGGGGGCGGGGCGTCCGATGCGGTGAGGGCGGTGGTCATCCGTTCGACCGGCGGTTGGGGGGGAGCCGGCGGCAACTTCAGCAGGGAATCCAGATCATGCCGGGCGATGCGGATGGTTTGCAAGCGGGTCCAGCCACCCACCAGGGTCTGCAAGGGCTGAAACATCCGCCCGGAGAGCATGGTGCAGGCGGCCAGTCCACCGGTGGTCAACTCCCCGTCCATCACGGCAATGGCCCCAAACGTGACCACCAGTGCCGTATTCGTCTGCGCCATGAAAGAGGAGAAGGTGGGCAACACCACACCCCGGAAAATAATTTCCTTGGTCTTTTGGGCATGGGCATTTTGCAGCAACTCATAGCGACGCAACATGAGTGATTCCATGGCCATGGACTTGACGGAGTGGACCCGGCCCAAGGTCTCGGTCACAAACCCGAAGCGACGCATCCCGGATTTGCTGTCGGCATCCAGGGCCTGCCCCATCTGCATCCCCAATCGATAGGAGATGGCCACCACCAGAAAAATGGAACAGAGGGGAATGCCCGCCAGCTTTCCCCCCAATTGTGAAATCAGGATCAGATACATGATCAGAAAGGGCAGATCGAAGAGGGCAATGAGCAACTGACCGGAGTAGAGTTCACCGATGGTCTGAATGGCACCCATTCGTTCCAGGAGATCGGCCCCCGCCTCGCGGGCCAGATTTTTCGGACTGGCAAACAACATCCGCCGAAAAATATCACAGCCGGTCACATGTTCAAAACGGGCACCGATCCAACCGGTATAGTAGGAGCGGAACCAGCGCAACACGGCTTCCATCACCAGGGCACCCAACACCCCCATCACCAGGATGGTCAGCGTGGTCTCCCCCTGATTGGGAATAATGCGGTTATAGACCTGCAACAAGGCCAAAGGAACCGCCAACCCGATCACGTTGACCAGCACTGAAAGCAGGGCCAGCAGTACCACGGTACTGGCCAACTTGCTGCCATCCAGTGAAAACCACGCGCGTCTGTTCAACATGCTGCGCACCCTGAAGGGGCCTCTTTCAGGGTCCAACGCATCCAGCGGGCCGTTGCCCGTTTCCAGTCCATCCATCGGGCCATCGCCCGGCTCATGCGGTCGTGGTCCATCACCAGTCAGCCAACTTCCAAACGCCGACATGACCGCCATGCTGACCATCCGGCAACAGTCGCATGGGGGCTGGCAGGGAGAAAGGCGGGGCGGTCAAATCCATCGGACGCCACTCCCCCGCCGCGATCTCCCGGTTTTCCTTGTGGGGAAAGGTGGTGGCCAACAGATAGCGGGCCTCGCTCTGCTTGAAATGGCGCAAGGCCGCCATCGCCGCCTGATTGGGCAAATGGGTCAACAGGTTGCGGCCCAGGATGGCATCCCCCCTGGGTAACCGATCGCAGCACAGATCCGCCACATTAAAAAAATGGTTTTTGCGCTGTCCATACAAGACCCGATTGCGTTCCACCAGTTCGGGGACAATATCAAAACCCAGGTAGAGTTCCAGATCCACGGTGATATCGGCATTCCAGACCAGGTCTCCGCAACCGGCATCCACCAGAATCCGTATGCCCAGATCCTTGAATGTGCCACGCAGACTCTCCCGCAACGCGGCGGTGGCCTCCCAGGTCGATCCGGATCCACTGCGGGTATCCCACGCCTTCCAGAGATTTTCCGTATAAATCCGGGTAAAACAACGTCGCCGCTCCACCTGCTCGACCGTTTCCGGTGGCACCAGGGGAAAGCGGCCATCGGCGGCGCGGGGACCGATCCGTTGCCGCACAAAATCCACATCGGCAAAGGCTTCATAGTCCGACAGGGTGCGTTGCGATCCCAAACCGTGGCGGTCCAGGTCGTGCAGGGCCTCGGCCTCGACCTCACCTTTTTGTGGCATCCCCAATAAATGGCGCAGACGGGCCTCGGCCCGACGGTTGACGGCGGGCCAATCCTGATGATCGCTCCAGTGCCGCCGTCTGCCCCGATCGGTATAATCGTGATAGAGGATCACCCGATGGGGATTGAACAGATCATATCCATGGGTCCAGAGCCGCACGGCCATACTGACCTCTTCGCCATGAAAATAAAGCCGGGGATCATAGGGCACCTCCTGGATCATGGTCGAGTCGGCAAAGAGCAATCCCGCCCCCACAAAGGCGGTGGGAGAGGGCTGGTCGGGGACAAATGCCTTGGACAGCCCCTTGGCCTTGGGCATCAAAATGCCGGAATCGTTGAAACGACCCGCCGTCAGGATCGACAGAAGAGGGGGAGAGAGGATATCGGGTGGCTCATAGCGAATCGGATGGGTGGTCAACACCGGTTTGGGTGAGGGACAGTCGGCCAAAACGGCCAACAGGAGGAGATCCCACTCCGGTGCAAAGCGGCTGTGGCTGTCAATCTGCAAATAATAGCTCTCGCCCTGCCACAACTCGCGTTGAATACGACTGCGCGCCCAGCAGACCCCCATGCTGGAGGCCGCATCCACCACCACCCCCCGCACCTGGGCGGAACGACCCTCTGGCAGACGACACCACTCCGCCGGATCGTCGGGAGCCATCTGCCACAATACCCCGGCAAATATCCGATCGGGATATTTGGCCTTGGCAAACATATCTGCCAACGTCCAAGGCGTTTCACTGTCTCGATAACTGGCTACAGAGACAAAAATGGAGGCCTCAGCAAAAGTGGATGGTAAAATGTCCATGGCCAGCCGGTTGGAAAGTACCACTCATTATTGTTTGTCACATTATATAATAAAATGTTATTCATGACCCCGCACACATCGGAGACGATTGCCTTTTCCCGGCCATCCTTCCCAGTGTTTCACAACAGCCCTTGGAGTGTAAAGCAAGAAATGCACCCAATAAAAAGGGTGTATTGCGCCTTGGAATCCAGACTTGATCATCCGTTTGGACCAGGATGGGAATTTTGCCCCTTTGGACCCCGGTCATCTTTCATTGAACCCGCCACTCGTGGCCCGCAACAGGGCGATGATCAGCCCTTTCAGGACGGTCTTTTCCCCCAGCAGAATATCCACCTGGGCCTGCATTCCGGACATGATGGGATGTTTGCCGGGTTGATCGCCGACAAAATAACGGGTCAGAGAGACCCCTCCCCGATAGTACGGATTGTTTTGTTCATCCATCAACACGCTGGAAGAGAGGGTGGTCAGTTTGCCCGATACCGTACCAAAACGGGAAAATTCGTAGCTGCTGATCTTGACCACCACCGACTGCCCGATGGCCACCCGACCAATCTCGTTGGGCGGAATCCGCACCTCCACCTCCAGATAGTCCTCCACGGGGACGATACGCAACAACGGTTCGCCCGATTGGACGACCGTGCCCGGAATATGTACCTTGAGTTCCTGCACAATCCCTCGAATGGGTGCACGCACCTCGGTCCGTTCCACGCGATCCACCATGCGTGTCAACATTTCTTTCACCTGCGCCACTTCATTGACAACCACGGTCAGTTCATCGTTGGCCGTCCGATAGGTATCTGCTATCAACTTTTTGCGTCGCTGTTGCACCTCCTGCAAGGCACCCTGCCCGTTTTCAATCTGTTTTTTGAACCGTCTTATCTCGCCTTGTGCCACAATATTGGCACGCACGGTCTCCAGGTAGATCAGGCGGGAGATGGCCTGTTGATCGAGCAGTTCCTGACGAATTTTGACCAGGGATCCGGTCACCTCGAATTGTCGGTAGGCATCCTCCAACTCCCCCCTGGCCTGGTCGATATCCGCCTGTCGCTGGGCAATCTGGCTGTCCTGGACCGCCAGATTATCCTGCAATGCCATTTTCTGGTTTTGATATATCTCCCACTGGTCGGCATATTGGGGATCCTTTTGCAAGGCCAGGAGATACTCTTTGGCCCGCTTGCCTTCGGCCAGAAAGGCCCGAAGCCGCAGGGCATGTCCCTCCAACCCCCGCAGACGCACCAGGGTCTGCTCCCGTTCCGGCACCGTCTGATTGCTGTCCAGACGCAGCAAGACCTGATCTTTTTCGACCAGTTGGCTATCCTGGACCAACACCTCGGCCACCACGCCGCCCTCCAGGTGTTGAATGGTCTGTACCGATTTTTTGGGAATGACCTGGCCGGCCACATGGGCCACCTCTTTCACATGCGCCGTGCCAGCCCAGATCAACAACAGCAACAGGGCACCCGCAATCAACAGCACGGTATCCCGTATCAGGGAGGGCGCACCCGATTCCCGTACATTACCCATATCCGCCATCACCCGGACGAGGGTGGGATTGTCTGTTGACTTGCGAACAGTCATATACTACGATTGGCCCCGGTCACTTAAGGTCTGGCAAGTTGATCCTTGTCTGACGCTCTCTTCGCTGATGGTCATCTGTCTGAAGCAATTCTTGAGCCAATTAACGGAACTATTTGAATGTTCGCTGTTATCCGGTCTATGCAACAGGCAAAGCCAGCCTCTGCCTTGCCGTTCCTGGGCTGGAAGTGGGGCGGATTGGCCTGTTGTGTGGTCGGTGGTTTGTGGTTGCTGGGCAGCCAGACCGCCTGGGGTGAACCCGCCCCCGTACATCTTTTCTGGGCCGCCATCGACAACGCCCAGGCCCGCAGCCCGATCCTCCAACGCCAGTCCGCTGCCCTGCGCGCCGCACGGGAGGTGGAACCCCAAAGCCGCTCCAAATTATTGCCCACGGTCAGTGCCTCGGCCTCCTCGGTCGTGGAGCAGAGTACCTATTACCACCGCAGCGATACCTCATCCAGCAACGCCCCCACCCAGGTGGGGATCACCGTCGTTCAGCCCATCTTTAATTATACCGACATTGTTGGACGGGAACAAAGCTCGCCCCATATCGAGGCCGCTGTGGCGGACCTGGATTATGCGCGGCAGAGTCTGGTGGTCAGCACCGCCACCCTGATCTCCAACTGGCTGGAGGCCAGAGAGGTCTATGAGTTGTCGGACCAGTATACCCAGGTCACCGCCCGCCATGCCCATGTCGTGGGTCTGCGCTTCAAGGCCGGGGAATCGACCGAAACCGAGGTGCATGAGGCGGAATCCCGGTCGGCCCAGGCCGAGGCCAGCAAGACCAACGCCCGCAACGTCATGGACAAGGCCGCCGCCTCCTTTGCAGAGGTGGTGGGGGAACTCCCCTCGGCCCGATTGGTCTTGCCGGAATTCAACTGGCAGGAACCGGCCCATTTTGAGGAACAGTTGGCGAAATTGATCGAGGGACGGGCCGATGTTCGGGGGGCGCGGGCACGGATGCAGGAGTCTTCCATTGCCGTCAGAATGCGGCGCGCCGAACATGCCCCCTCCCTCCGTTTTACCTACAATGCCTCCCGCACCTGGAATGAGGAGATGGGTACTGGTCCAGGTGTCAATGCCGTCAACCAGCCATCCACCAAAGAGGAGATCGACAACCAGACCGCCATGCTGTTGCTGGATATTCCTATTTTTAACGGTGGGATGGTCACCTCCCGCACCCGTCAGGCCCAGGCGGAATGGGAAAGCCAGGTGGCCGATCTGGACCGCCTGCGCCAACTGGCCCTGCGTGAGGCCCAGGAGGCCAGAATGGATGTGGCCAATCTCCAGTTGTCCATCATCTACCAGGAGAGGGCGTTGCGCTCCAACCAGAAGGCACTGGCGGGACTGCAAGAGGCCTTTCTGGCGGGGACAAGGACCATCCTGGAATTGTTGGACACCCAATTTGAGACCTTGACGATTCAGACCAATCTGGTACGCAGTCGTTACCAGCATCGACTGGCCCGCATCCGGCTGTGGGCGGCCATGGGCTGGCCTCTGGTCCCGGAACACGCCCTGACCATCGTCGCCGAGAACGGAATAGCCGTCACCCCGGACACGGTCGGGCAATCCGTGGCCACCGTCCATCCATCGACCCCGCCCGCAGCGGTCGACAATGCCGCCACATCCGTCTGGACCGTGACGGTCCAGGAGACCGATCTGGCCGATCCCCACACGGGATCACCCGTATCGGTTCAGACCCCCGCACCGGGGCCATCCTCCGAGGCGGATACGGTTCGTCTGCCCCGTGGGAAGGAACCGGCCACCATCCCGGCCACCCCGCCGGCTCCTCTGCCATCGGTCTCGGCCAAGACCCACCCTTTGCTGCCCGAATCCGGGACCGGTCGGGAGTCCGTGCTGCGCGCCACCCCCAACCCGGATGACAAACGGGCGACGAGGACCAACCACACCACTTTGCTGACTCCCCCGGAGGAGCGGATGCCCAAAATGGGGTGGGGGCCTTATTATGCCTGCATCGGCATCTATCTGGACACCGAAACCACCCGTCCCATTGAACAGACGTTGGCCAAACAGGGGGTATACACCCTGCGGGAGACGGCACGCACCTGGGACAATCGAACGGTTTTGCGCCTGCTGGTCGGGCCGTTTGCCGATTTTACCGACCTCACCCAGGCCAGGAAGCAGCTGGAGGATTGGACCCAGACGACCCCCGGCTGGGTGCGCAATCGTCGCTGGCCCCCTGTGCTCCAGGAGAGTGCCAATCAGGCAACCGGTGTTCAGCCCGATCCAGTCGAAAAGATTCCAGAATTTTCCAAGGAAATGGACCAGAAGGCCGCCGCCGGGACTACCGCCACCGAGGCTGGCCCGCCTCTCTTCCAGGCCAGCGGCCCTTTCTTTGCCGACATTCCCCGGCAGTCGGAGACCACGGCGCGTGGCCCGTTGTATCCGCATCTTTCGGAAGGGCCTTTTTATGTCCATCTGGGGGCCTATCTGACCGAAGAGGAGCGCGAGAAGGTCAAGCGGACACTGACCGATCGTCCGGAGTCCGACCGTGGACCAACGGATGAGACGGATGAGGAATGGCGCGCACAGCGGGTACACAACCAGCGGGACAGCCTCCAGTCACCGGAGGGCAAGCCGGTCCATCGCCTTCTGGCGGGGCCATTCGACAGCTATGAGGAGAGTTTGCAGGCCAAACGCGCCATTCAAAGGGAGACAGGCGTCTTGACGGGAACGGTGGACAATCCCCAGTGGGAAGATCATCAGAATTGCCCCAATGAGGCCCTGCTGCGCGCCGCCGCACCCGACACGACCACTCTGCGGCATGATGAAAGAGTGGACAACCATATCGATTTCAATGATATCGCGTGGCAGACGACAGGAGAGCCATCCGTGCAATAAGGCAACTCACCCCCCTTTCTTTTTAATCGTTTTTTTAACGATTGTGGGGGTCCGGGGGGGATCATCCCCCCCGGTGGGGGTTTGGGGGCAAAGCCCCCAAGTGGGGGTACTTTATTTTCCGTGAGTCGCCTAACGATGGGGATCTGGGGGGGGATGATCTCCCCCGATGGGAGGGGGTGAGGACAACAGCCCACACAAAAATTCTCGCGAAGTCAATACGTTCAACACGGGGCTTCGCCCCATAAGCGTTAACCTCTTTACTGTAAGCTAGGTCTTGTGCTATGCTTCGGTCAC
>CAIWLA010000040.1 GCA_903913345.1 uncultured Magnetococcales bacterium
CCCCCCTGGGGTCGGGGGCAGAGCACCCGTCCTGGCCCAAACGGTGATCCAGGCCAGAAATGGTGGGGTATCGGTCATGTTCAGGCGTCTCAGGGACGATCTCCAGGCGGTTTTTCATCGGGATCCGGCGGCTCGTACCGTTCTGGAGGTATTGCTCTGTTATCCGGGCATTCATGCCCTGCAAGGGTATCGTTTGAGCCATTGGCTGTGGCAGCACCATTTTCGTCTGTCGGCCCGGTTTATCTCCCAGGTGGCGCGTTTTTTTTCCGGGATTGAGATCCACCCGGCGGCTCAGATAGGCGAAGGATTTTTTATCGATCACGGCATGGGGGTGGTGATCGGTGAAACGGCTGAAATTGGCAATAATGTCACCATTTATCACGGTGTCACCCTGGGTGGCACATCCTGGACCAAGGGCAAGCGTCATCCGACCCTGGGGGATCATGTGATCGTCGGGGCGGGGGCCAAAATTCTGGGACCGATCACCATCGGTGCCAACGCCCGTGTGGGTTCCAATGCAGTGGTGGTTCGGGATGTGCCGCCAAACAGCACGGTGATTGGTGTTCCTGGGCGCATCATTGTCAGCCACGAGGCCCCCGATCATCCCGTTCTGTTTCCTTTTTATGGACAGACCGGCGAGATGCCGGATCCCGTGGCCAGGGCGGTATCCTGCGTCCTGGATCAGGTGCGACAGATGGACCAACGCATCAGGGCACTGGAAAACAGCCTGGAACAGACGGAGTCCGACGCCATGACGCCTGGAGAGCCATCGTGAAACTGACGACACGGGGGCGTTACGCCGTCACAGCCATGTTGGATCTGTCATTTCACGGCCTTGAAAAACCGATTTCCCTGGCGGATATTTCCTCCCGGCAGGCGATCTCTCTCTCTTATCTGGAACAACTGTTTGCCAAACTGCGACGGCAGGGTCTGGTGCGCAGTGTCCGGGGACCGGGGGGCGGTTACATGCTGGGTGGAGAGCCGGAGGCCATCACGATTGCCGATATTATTCGTGCCGTGGATGAACCGATTCAGGCCACCTCCTGCGAGACAGGCTCGGAACAGGGGTGTCGGCCGGGATCAACCCCGGCCCGGAACGCCTCGCGGTGCATCACCCACCATCTGTGGGAAAAGATGGGGCTGCATATCAACCAATATCTGGAGTCGGTCCATCTGGGCTGTTTGCTGGAAGAGAGTCGCACGGGGAGTGATCATCGCCCGATGGATGCCAGGCCAGGCGATGCCACGATGGAGCGGGGGGAGCAGGGGAGGGGATGATCTATCTGGATCATAATGCGACCTCCCCCATGCGTCCCCAGGTGTTGGAGGCGATGCTGCCCTTTTTTACGGAACGGGCGGGCAATCCCTCTTCGGTGCATGGTATGGGGCGTGCGGCCCGGCAGGGGTTGGACGAGGCCCGTCGCCGGGTGGCGGCCCTCCTGGAGGTACATGACAGTCAGGTCATTTTTACCAGCGGCGGCACCGAAGCCAACAATATGGCGATTTTTGGTTATGCCGCCCGGTGCCGGTTTCGAGGTCATCTGATCACCAGTGCCGTGGAACATCCCTCCGTTCTGCACGTTTGTGAACGGCTTGAACGCTACGGGATGGCGGTGACGCGGGTGGGGGTGGACCGTCACGGCGGTGTCTGTCCAGGGGATGTGCGTGCTGCCCTGCGGGCGGATACCATCCTGGTCTCCATCATGCACGCCAACAATGAGACCGGCGTCATGCAGCCGGTGGAGGAGATAGGCCGGATTTGCCGTACCGCCGCCATTCCCCTCCATACGGATGCGGTACAGACCGTGGGCAAGCGGCCCATCCGGTTTGATGCCTTGAACGTGGCCCTGTTGTCCCTCTCCGCCCACAAGTGGGGTGGTCCCAAAGGGGTGGGTGCCCTGGTGGTGGAGAAATCCTTTGCCTTCGATCCCCTGCTGGTGGGGGGCGGGCAGGAGCGTGGACGACGGTCCGGGACGGAAAATGTGCCGGGTATTGTCGGTTGTGGCATGGCCGCTCTGTTGGCGCAGGAGTCCATTCCGGAGGAAAACCGACGTTTGCACCATGTGCAACACCATCTGGAGCAGCGCATCCAGGAGGCCATACCGGACTGTCTGGTGTTTGGGCAACAGGCCGACGAGCGGCTGCCCACGACCACGGCGTTGGGTATCGCGGGCGTCCATGGTGAAACGGTGGTGATGAATCTGGATCTGGAGGGTTTTGCGGTCAGCAGCGGTTCGGCCTGTGGCTCCGGGCGCAGCCAACCGTCCCATGTCCCGGCCGCCATGGGCATTCCACCCGAACTGGCCTCCAGTATGGTGCGCGTCAGCCTGGGATGGAACACCACACAAGAAGATGTAGAGCGGTTTGTGATCTCCTTTGTTCGTGTGATCAGGCGGTTGCAGACCTTTGACTCTCCTGCCCCGCAGGAAACAACCACTGTGCTTGAATCGTCGAGGCAATCGGTATGAAACGTCCCATTTATATGGATTACCAGGCCACCACCCCGATGGATCCACGGGTTTTGGCAGAGATGTTGCCCTGGTTTGTGGAAAAATTTGGCAATCCGGCCTCCCGTTCCCATGCCTTTGGCTGGGAGGCGGATCAGGCGGTGGAAAAGGCACGGGGGCAGGTGGCCGCGTTGCTCCAGGCCGACCCCAGAGAGATTGTCTTTACCTCCGGGGCCACCGAATCGGACAATTTGGCCATTCAGGGTGTGGCCCGTTTTTATCAGGACAAAGGCCGACATATCATCACGCCGGTGACGGAACACAAGGCCGTGCTGGATACCTGCCGTTATCTGGAGGCGGAAGGGTTTACCGTGACCTATCTGCCGGTCCAAAAAAATGGCCTGGTGGACCTGGATCTCCTGGCAGCGGCCATCACCGAGCAGACCATTCTGGTCTCCATCATGGCGGGCAATAATGAGATAGGCGTCATTCAGCCACTGGCGGAGATTGGACAACTGTGCCGCCAGAAAAAGGTGTTGTTTCATTGCGATGCCGCCCAGGGAGTCGGAAAGATGGTGCTGGATGTCAACGCCATGCAGATCGATCTGCTCTCGTTGTCCGGGCATAAAATATATGGTCCCAAAGGCATTGGTGCCTTGTATGTGCGACGGCGGCCCAGGGTACGTCTGAAACCGATCTTCCATGGTGGCGGACACGAACGGGGGATGCGCTCCGGCACCCTGCCCACCCCTTTGCTGGTGGGGCTGGGCACGGCCTGTGAACTGGCCGCACAGGAGATGGAGGCAGAAAATGGACGGGTGTTGGCGTTGCGCGAACGTCTGCGGCAGGGCCTCTTTTCCCAACTGACCCATCTGGAGATCAATGGCGATTGTGTACAGCGTCTGGCCGGCAATCTGAATGTCTCCTTCGGGTTTGTGGAAGGGGAATCCATGATGATGGCCATCAAGGATGTGGCGGTCTCCTCCGGTTCGGCCTGCACCTCGGCCTCCCTGGAACCTTCCTACGTCCTGCGGGCGTTGGGGGTCAGCGAGGCGCAGGCCCATACCTCCATCCGGTTTGGATTGGGTCGCTTTACCACGGAGGAAGAGGTGGATTTTGTCATCAAAACGGTTGTCCACGCCGTCAACCGCCTGCGGGATATGTCACCCCTCTGGGAGATGGCGCAGGCGGGTATCGACGTGAGTGCCGTCGAGTGGGGCACCCACTGAACGGCCTGGGTTGGAGGTTGACAATCGATATTATCGGGAAGGGGTCTGATCATGGCGTATAATGAAAAGGTGTTGGATCATTATGAAAATCCGCGCAACGTCGGCAGCCTGGACAAGGATGATCCCCAGGTGGGAACCGGTATGGTGGGTGCCCCGGCCTGTGGGGATGTGATGAAATTGCAAATTCGCGTGGATGATCAGGGGATGATCTCCGACGCCAAGTTCAAGACCTTCGGTTGCGGTTCGGCCATTGCATCCTCCTCACTGGTGACCGAATGGCTCAAGGGGAAGAGCCTCGACGAGGCTTTGTCGATCAAAAATCAGCAAATTGCCGATGAATTGGCCCTGCCTCCGGTGAAGATCCACTGCTCGGTTCTGGCGGAAGATGCCATCAAGACGGCCGTGTCTGATTATCGGAGGAAACAGAAGGGATTGTGAAATAAAGGGATACAATTATTTGGGGCTTCGCCCCATAAGCGTTAACCTCTTTACTGTAAGCTAGGTCTTGTGCTATGCTTCGGTCAC
>CAIWLA010000041.1 GCA_903913345.1 uncultured Magnetococcales bacterium
CTGCTGGCGCAGGAGATGCAGCGGCAGGGGTGGACCATGCCGTTGCTGGTGGGGGGAGCCACCACCTCGCCGCTCCATACGGCGATCAAGATTGCGCCCCACTATGACGGACCGACGGTGCAGGTCAAGGATGCCTCCCAGGCGGTGGGGGTGGCATCCAGGTTGATGAATCCACTGGAAAAAGAGACCTTTGTCGCCGAGTTGCGCACCGCTCAGGCGCGGTTGCGCCACCAGTACAGCACCCGGAAGAGCCAGGGCCGTTCCATCCCCCTCCTCCGGGCCAGGGCACGCGCCCTGTCCATCGACTGGGCAGCGACCCGCCCGCCCGCGCCCCGCACCTTGGGTGTGCAGTGTGTCACCCCCACCGTGCGCTCTTTGTGCCCCTTTATCGACTGGACCCCTTTTTTCCACACCTGGGAGATTGCCGGTCGGTATCCAGCGGTCCTTTCCGACCCGAAGGTCGGGGAGGTGGCGACTCGGCTGTTTCAGGATGCCCAGACCTGGCTGGAGCGGATCATGGCCGATCATCTGTTGCAGGCCAAGGGGGTCTTTGGCCTGTTTGCCGCCAATGCCACCGAGCAGGATGACATTGAGGTCTATGCCGATGGCTGTCGTCGTCAAATAATCTCCCGGATTCACACCGTGCGCCAGCAGGGAGAAAAACCGGAGGGGCAGCCATGTCTGGCCCTTGCGGATTATATTGCGCCGCAGAGCAGTGGCCTGGTGGATCATATCGGCCTGTTTGCGGTCACGGCGGGGCTGGGGCTGGAGGAGGCCGCAGCGGCGCAGGAGCAGGCGGGGGATGATTATGGCTCCATCATGCTCAAGTCTCTGGCGGATCGTCTCACCGAGGCCTTTGCCGAGCAGTTGCATCAGCGGGTACGGACCCAGGATTGGGGTTATGCAGCGGATGAAAATCTCTCGCCGGAGGCTTTGCTTCGGGAAGAGTATATCGGCATTCGCCCGGCCCCCGGCTATCCGGCCTGTCCCGATCATACGGAGAAAGAGACGCTCTTTTCGCTGCTGGAGGCCACCGCCCACACCGGCCTGCGGTTGACGGAGAGCGGGGCCATGCAGCCCCAGGCGGCGGTCTGTGGCTATTATTTTGCCCATCCCCAGAGTCGTTATTTTCGGGTGGATCATATCGGTCGGGATCAGGTGGCGGAGTATGCCACCCGCAAGGGGATGACGGAGGCCGAGGTGGAAAGGTGGCTGACGGCCTTTTTGGGGTATGAGCCGGATGGGAATGGGTAGTACCGTTTTGACGAAAGAGGGCCGTTTCATCCTGTGGATGCCAACACCCAGAGGGAAAAACCGATAGACAGACGCCACTTGAGACAGGTATCCTGTGACAGGATTTTGCCAACAACCGGGAGAATGGTCATGACACAAGCCGTTGCTTCTCAAGGCAACACGTGCGAGGCGATGCGCGGAGTACGCACCGCAACAGGGGTGGGTTCGGACGATGCCCACGTGCAACCTGCGTCCGAATGGTCCCCTGACCTGCGGCAAGCCGTACAGGACGGCATCGACAGCGGTCCGGCCATTCCAGCCGACCTGATTTTCGCTGAACTGACGGCCCGCTACGCCAGCCACCCTGCATGATGGCTGTGGTCACGAAAGATCGGCGAGCACACTTTCCAGTGTTGGGGCGTCCAGGATTCGGAGACTCCACTCTTCCAGGGAAGAGGGATCGGCTTTGGCGATTTTCTCACGGGCCCAAGGGGGCAGGTCGCCGATACGGCGGTGCAACAGGCGCGTCAATATCGATGTCCCCTCCTCCTGGCGGCCTTCCCGGCGGCCTTCCCGGCGGCCTTCCTGGCGGCCTTTCA
>CAIWLA010000042.1 GCA_903913345.1 uncultured Magnetococcales bacterium
GAGCGTTTCATGAGTAACTCCAGAATTTTCATTGGAATGGCGGGCAGTTCCAGTCGTCGTGTGCCGCGTCGCACCTGCAAGGTCTCCTGGTCATATTCCAGGTCTGCCACCTGCAACAGTTTACGGGTCACCGCGCCGCCAGCCCGTTTGGCCAGGGCGAGGATGCGCGCCTCCAGCTCCCGCAATTCGAAGGGTTTGACCAGATAATCATCGGCACCGCTGGCAAAGCCTGTCACCTTGTCATCCAGGGTGGAGCGTGCCGTCAGCATCAGAACCGGGGTATCTTTCGCCCCTTCCTCGCGCAATTTGCGACAAAGGGTTATCCCATCCATGCCCGGCAACATGATGTCCAGGACGATCATGTCATACGGATTGACCAAAGCGAGGTGCAGACCGGTGATACCGTCCATGGCGGCATCCACGGTGTGGCCTTTTTCCTCAAAATAATCGCAGAGGTTGGCCGCCAGATCGGCATGATCTTCGATGAACAGAATACGCAAGGAGGTTTTCATGGTTCGGAGGATAACCCATTTAACGGGTTGACACCAAGGCTGTTTTTAAAAAAAATGGCCCTGTCGGTGACCCTGGCCGAATGATCACCAACGGATTATACTGCGTGTGGTCGTCCGTGGCACTTCCCGTTCCGTCATTCCCGCGAAAGAGACGGGAAAGGGGACTCTTGATGGATAAAATCCTCGTTCAGTGCATGAATGGTTTTCAGCCCTTTGACCTGGGAGGTAGGCGATGTTGATGGTCTCTGAAAAACCGTCCCTGTTGATTGTGGACGACTATCCTGGCAATGTGTTGACGATCAAGGCCATTCTCCGGGATGAATACACCATCCTGACGGCCTCGAGTGGTTTGGAAGCCCTGAGCGTTGTCCAGACCGAACCGGTGGATCTGATCCTCCTGGATATCGATATGCCGGGTATGGATGGTTTCGAGGTATGCAGGAGTCTCAAGTCGTCACCCTCCACGCAGGATATTCCTGTCATTTTTATCACCGCGCTGGATGATGTGCTGGATGAGCAGCGGGGCCTGGAAGCCGGTGCGATCGATTATATCACCAAGCCGTTCAGTCGCTCCATTGTCGTGGCCCGACTGAAAAATCATCTGGAACGGTTGCGCCTGCATCGTTGGAATCAATGGATCCTGGATGCCGTGGGCGAGGGATTGTATGGGATCGATTTGATTGGTCGGATTACTTTTATCAATCCGGTGGCCGCCCGTACCCTGGGTTGGGACATTGCGGATCTGGTGGGTCAATCCCACCGAGTTTTTCATCATGCCCCGGATGATGAAAGCTATCCCTGCCGACACTGTTCCCTGCACACCGCGCTGACCACTGGAGAGGCGTATCGCGAGGAGCAATCCACCTTTTGGCGTCGGGATGGTTCCTCGTTCATGGTGGAGTATACCATCAGTCCCATCCATGAACATCACAAATTCAAAGGGGTGGTGGTCGTCTTCCGGGATATTACGGAGCGGTTGCGGATGGCGGACACCCTGCGGTCCTCCCAGGCCAAGGCCGAGGCCGCCAGTTACGCCAAGTCGGAATTTCTCGCCAATATGAGCCATGAGATTCGTACCCCCATGAATGCCATCATCGGCCTGAGCGATCTGGCCCTGGGGATTCACCTGCCCGAACAGGCACGGGACTATTTGACCAAGATTGCCAGCTCCTCCCGTCTTCTCTTGCGCATCATCAATGATATTCTCGATTTTTCCAAGATTGAAGCGGGCAAAATGGTCCTGGAGTCGGTCCCTTTCAATCTCAGCGACTTGTTTGACAATCTGGGCAACATGTTCCGGGAGACGGCCTCGGCGAAGGGGATCGAGTTGAACATGTCGGTCATTCACGCGGTGCCACCCATCCTGATCGGGGATGATACCCGTCTGCAACAGGTGTTGCTGAACCTGATCAGCAATGCCGTCAAGTTTACCGAAAATGGTGAAATTGATGTGCGGGCGGTGCCGACTGATCGGTCTGATGACCAGATACGCATGGCCTTTTCGGTGCGGGATACCGGTATTGGCCTGGATGCAGACCATATTCCCCAATTGTTTGATCCCTTCACCCAGGCCGATGGTTCCATCACCCGCCGGTTTGGTGGTACGGGGCTTGGTCTGCATATCTGCAAGCGACTGGTCACCATGATGGGGGGGATGATTGATGTGGAAAGCACCCCCGGCAAAGGCTCCATCTTTTATTTTACCGCCCAGTTCGGCTACCAACACCGGGAGTCTCCCACTCAGACCATCCTGCCCGACGCACTCAAACAGATCAGGGTGCTGGTGGTCGATGACAATGAGACGGCTCGTTTGTTGATGCAGACCATGCTGACGGGGTTTGGCATTATGCCCCTCATGGTCGCCTCCGGGGATCAGGCCCTGATCGCCGTGGAGTCTGCCATCCAACAGGACGCGCCGTTTGATCTGGTGTTCATGGATCAACGCATGCATCTCATGAGCGGTATTGAGACCACCGAGCGTCTGCTGGCCCTGGTCGATTCCCAATCCAGGAGCGGCAGACCACCCAAAATTATCATGTTGACCGCCTTCATGAAAAAGGAGATTGAGGGGGCCGCCGGCACCGCCGGGGTGGATCGGATTCTCCAGAAGCCCATTGGTCGTGTCGCCTTGTTCAATGCCATTCTGGATGTTTTTGGGGTGGAAGAGGCCAAAATCTTTGATCCAAGACGACTCATTCAGGAAAACAGGACTGAGGTGATGCGGCAGATCCAGGGGGCGCGCATCCTGCTGGCCGAGGATAATTCCATCAATCAGCAGGTGGCACGGGAAATTTTGGAAGGGGTGGGGATTGTGGTGCAGGTTGTCGACCATGGGGCCGATGCTGTACAACGGGTTCTGGAAACGATACCAGGCAAACAGACCAAACGGGACAAGAGGGCCGCGTTCGATGCCGTTTTGATGGATATTCAGATGCCGGTCCTGGATGGCATGGAGGCCACCCGGCAGATTCGCACGCGCCCGGAACTGGCCAGCCTGCCCATTATTGCCATGACCGCCCACGCCATGGCCGGTGACCGGGAAAAATATCTGGAAATCGGCATGAATGATCATGTCACCAAGCCGATTGATAAAAATGCCCTGTATGCAACGCTGGTCAAATGGATTCAGCCCCGTCCGGGGATTGGGGAGCCGGTCGTCGTGCCGGGGTTGGCAAGGGAGTCTGTTCCTTTATCTGGTGCGGCCTTCTCACCTCGTGTCGATGCCGTGCCCGCGCCAGCCTGGTTGAACCACCTGCCCGGTATCGATGTCATGAGTGTCCTGGATCGTCTGGACAATCACTACACCATGCTCCATCGGCTGTTACTGGAGTTTCAGCGGGATTTTGCCGAATCGGCAGAGAGACTGCACACCTTGCTGAATAGCGGTCAGACAGAGATGTTCCAGGAGGCGAAGCGGTTGGCACACACCATTCGCGGGATGGCCGGCAATCTCTCTGCCAGACAACTGTTTGCGGTGGCCGAGCAGTTGGAAAAGGCCATCCAGGCAGACCAGCAAGAGAACTGGCCAGAGCTTCTGATCCGGTTCAAACAGGAGATGACAACCCTCTTGCACACCATTGCAACCATTTCCGCCACAGGGGAGGAGCAGAGGTTCGCCCCCACCACGTCCATGGACAAGAACCATGTGCAGACCCTTATGGTCCAATTGAGGGAATTGATCGAGGCCAACAACCTGACCGCCCTGCACTGTTTTGACACCCTTAAACAGGCATTGGATGGACAGGGCGTGACGGAAGAGATAAAAACCCTGGAGGGGGTTCTCTACCAGTTGCAATTTGCCGATGCGCAGACTGCACTGACGGCCTTGTCCATCCCGTTGGGGACGAAGATCGGATCGGGGATCTTCCTTTCCACGGAGTCCGAAAGATAAAAAAATCGCAGGAAAACAGAAAATTTTGATCGTGGTATTGGGTTATCCGCGATGGACCGTTTTCAGACAATGGGGAACAATACAGGCGTTTGGTGCAAAAAAACCGTTGACTCACTGAACGGAATACTCCATCCTGCACGCCGGTTGACGGTCTCACTTTTAACGATGGGTTCCCTGCAAAAAAGTCGGACAAGTCTTGCAATGGCTGACACAATGAATGATGCGCAAATCGATCAATTCATTGATTGTTTTCGTTGATGGACACCACTCCGGCTTGCTCTTGCAATGAATTCCATACTGACCTTGGGATGGAGAAAAAATGGAACATTCGGATACTTTACATGTCGGAGTCCGGTTCATCATCGCGGTTTGTATCGGTTTGGTGATCGGTGTCGAGCGCAGCATTGCCAAGCGGGGTGAACCGCACAGGATGGGGACACGGGATTTCATCCTCATCTCCATATTTGCCTTCATGGCCAGTCTGTTGAACGACCATCCAGCGGTGTGGGCGTTGTCATTCGGTGTGGTGCTCCTCTATTCGGTCATTATCACCGTGTTTGAAAACATTAAAACCATTTCCGGTCTGACCTCGGTGCTCGCTGTTCCCATCACCTTCCTGCTGGCCGCCATGGTCAACTTTGGCGTCAACTTGTGGTTTGTCGCCACCTTGCTGTTTGTCGTGGTCCTGGTGCTGGGCATGAAGGAACAGTTCCATACCTTCGTCGAAAATTTCCAACTCTTTGAGGTGGTGGATCTTGCCATCCTCATCGCCATCACGGTGACGATCACCCCGCTCATTCCGGCCAACATGTTCCTGCCTGTACCACTGTTGGATCATACCGGGGGTACGTGGCATTTTGTCTATCATCACATCAGCGTGGCCACCTTCTGGAAGGTGGTGATCATGGTGAGCATCATGAGCTTTGGTGCGCACTTTATCACCAAATATATTCGCGGCAAAAACGCCCTCCTGCTGGCCACCTATTTCGGTGGTCTCGTCTCGTCGATTGCCACCATCATCCTCCTCCTGAGCAAGGATCCGGAAGGTGGGAAAGAGGAGTTGGCCCCCAGAGAGGTGTTTCTCGGTTATGTATCGACCAATACCGGCTCCATCACCAAGGACATGGCCGTCTTCTCCATGGTGATCGGGACCGAAATGTTCCAGAAATATCTCTTCCCCATGGCCTCTTGCCTGGTGCTGTTTGTGGTATTCACCATGTATGCCTTTGCCCATGCCCAGGCGGGAGAGAACATCAAAATCACGAAGCGACCCCTGCCGTTGAGTTTTGTGTTCAAGTTTTCATTCGTCTTCGCCTGCATCATGGTCCTGATGGCCATGGTGACCCACTATCTGGGCAGCAGTGCCACGATTCTGGCGGCCTATCTGTCGGCGATCATCAGTTCGGCGGCTTCTCTGGCGGCGGTGGGCAACTCCCTGGTCAATGGCGACATATCCGTGCAGGTGGCGGGCTGGGCGGCCGTGGCCGCCATGCTGGGATCGATTACCCCCAAATATTTTGTGATTGCCAAACTGCTCGGGTTTCAGAAAAGCCTCCGGTTTGCCATGCCGGTCGCGGTCCTGGCGTGTGTCGGTTCTCTGACCATGTGGATGACGCTCAATATGACGGATGTTGTTCCCAAGTAGCAACCACTGACTTATCCCCCCTCTGCGGGCACCCTGGAGGGGGGAGAGGTGGAGTGACTAAAAGTGTGCGGCCTGATGGGTTTTGTCGTCCGGGATGCCTGGCCAAAGGCAGCCGGGTGAGGGAGTGGGGAAATCCGGGGGCCAATGGCCCCCGGTGGCCGTAGCAGTGATCAGGATCCTTTTCTGACGACCAGGGGGCGTTGTGCCCCTGTGTGTGTGCGCCCTGCACCAAACCGATGGATTTGATCTGTTGCCACCCA
>CAIWLA010000043.1 GCA_903913345.1 uncultured Magnetococcales bacterium
CCATAACCATGCAAACAAGCGGGTGCCCAGACTGGGGGGGGGCAATTCCCCCCCCCCCATCCCCCCGCACAAGGCGCCTGGCGGATTGAACCACCGAACCTTGGAGGATCTCACGCACGTTTCGGGTATCGATGCCCCCCGAAAAGAATGCCCAGGGGAGATGTCTGGTCGGTGTCGTGGTTTTCCAGGGAAACATTATGAGATTGAATCGTTTTTTGATAATCAGTCATCCCCTTCCGATCCGCATTGGTTATGGACCGGGCCTGTTGTTGGTGTTGTCTCTTTTTTTCTTCCTCTCCCCGTGTCAGGCCCAACCGGTTGGTTCACTCCCTTTTGAGCAGGCGGTAAACTCTGCGCTGGAGTCCAATCCCAAGATACTGGCGGCCAAAGCCACCCTGGATGCCACACGGGAAAAGCATGAACAGGGGCTGGCCGCCTTGTTCCCGGATATATCCTTCAACGCCTCGCATACGCGCTTTTCCGACACCTGGACCGACACGAGCAATGCCACACCACCCGACCGATTCAATCTCAATCTGATCCTGCCGGTTTTCCGGCAACCCTTGTTGCTGGCCTTGCGGCAGACAAAACCGCTCATAGCCGCTGCGGAAGAGGATTATCATGCCACCGTCCAGGCCGTACTTCTGGAGACCATTCAGGCCATGGTCACGGTAGAAATGACCGCCAATATGGAAAAACTGTCCGCAGACAATCTGGTTTTGTCGCACCGCAACCGGGAGGCTGCCCTGGCCCGTCGTCAGGCTGGTGATCTGACCCGCACGGATTTGGACCAGGCAACGGCGCGGGTGGCCTCTGCGGAAGCGGAGTTGATTCGTGCCAAGAATGACGCCATGGTGGCCCTCGCCCGCTTTGAGGAGACGGTTGGGATGGAGGTTCCACGGGGATTGACGATTCCCGATGTACCGCCGCACCTGCTGAAAGGCACCCTGGCGGATCTCTCCGCCCAACAGTATCACCGTCCGGATTGGCGAGCCGCCAGGCAGCGTCTGGAATCGGCTGATGTGGGCGTGGAGATGGAAAGGGCGGGACATCTCCCGTTTATCGACTTGCAGGCCAATGCCGTCACCTTTCGCGGTGGCAACGATCCCACCATCAACGGCGAAAATCAATACAGTGTGGCCGTACAACTCACCGTTCCCCTTTATTCCGGCGGCAAGATTTTCTCCAGAACCCGTGAGGCATTGGATACCCGGACCGCCCGCGAGGCGGATCTGCAACGCGTCGAAAAACAGGCCCTTCGGGAGATCAAACAGGCCTATTTGTCAATGCACAGTGCCAAGGCCACCGTCATCTCTGCCGAAGCCGCGTTTCAATTTTACCATGAGGCCGTCAAGGGGGTGGAAGAAGAGTTTGCGGCCGGTTTTCGTACCGTCACCCAGTTGTTTGAACTCCAGAACCAGTTGTTCCGCTCCGAGACCGATCTGGCCAAGA
This sequence comes from uncultured Magnetococcales bacterium, assembly GCA_903913345.1. Classification (GTDB taxonomy): domain Bacteria; phylum Pseudomonadota; class Magnetococcia; order Magnetococcales; family Magnetaquicoccaceae; genus Magnetaquicoccus. The sequence continues at coordinate 1,453 of CAIWLA010000043.1, forward strand.
ATCGCCATGAATTGATCTCATCTCAATATCAACTCTTTTCCACTTTCGGACGGCGGACCCAGGAAGAGCTGCAAACGACCGGCACC
>CAIWLA010000044.1 GCA_903913345.1 uncultured Magnetococcales bacterium
ACTTTTGATTTAGAATTGGAATTATATGGTCTGAAAAACAGATGGGTGCGGCTGGATGGCATATCGAGTAATGCCGGGCACCCAGGTTTGGGAAACCGGGTTTGGCTGGAGCGGATTTTTTCAGGGGACTTTTTTTTGCTGTTGTTGTATTTTTGCCCGAAGGGCATAATGCGCCCGTAGGAGAGGGTTGTGGGGGTATCCGGTATCGGGTATGTTTTTTTGTCACAAAGGTCTGAGGGCTGTCATGATCCCTGGCGGGATGGTGAACAAGGATCCGTAATCTGCCTGTTTTCTTCTGTTGCTTTTTTTGCCCGATGGGTAGCATATCCCATCAATGAAAGGAGAATCACCTTGATTCCAGTATCAGCACCATCCATTACCGAGCTAGAAATCGCGAACGTCAACGAGGCAGTCAGGTCCGGTTGGGTGTCATCGAAGGGCGAATTTGTCGGGGAGTTTGAAAAGACATTTGCATCTTTCTGCGGTGCCAGGTTTGCCTCGACAACGGCCAACGGCACGGTTGCGCTGCATCTTGCCTTACTGTCTTTGGGCATCGGTGTTGGCGACGAAATCATCGTTCCGACCTTTACCTTTGTTGGCACCGTCAGTCCGATCCTGTATCTTGGAGCCGTCCCGGTGTTCGTCGACTGCGATATCAACCACTGGTGCATTGACCCAGACCAGATTGAGAGGAAAATCACCGCCCGCACCAAGGCGATCATCGTCGTTCATCTTTACGGACATCCAACCGAAATGCAGGCTGTGCGAAAGGTCGCCAAAAAGCACAACCTCTTTGTCATTGAGGATGCCGCCGAGGCGCACGGTGCGCTTTACCGCAACAAGACCGTTGGTGCGTTATCGGATGTGTCCATCTTCAGCTTCTACGGCAACAAAATCATCACCACGGGCGAGGGTGGCATGGTGCTCGCGAACAACAAGAAGATCATTGACAAGGTGAATGTCCTGAAAAACCACGGGATGAGCCCGTCCCGGCGTTATTGGCACCCTGAACTCGGTTACAACTATCGCATGACCAATCTGCAGGCGGCATTGGGCATGGGACAAATGTCCCGGATCGGTCCATTGTTGGCAAAAAAACGAACCATCTCTGAATGGTATCATCGGGAACTGGACGAAAATCTGGTGATTTTTCAGAAAGAAATGCCTTGGGCGAGAAGCGTGTACTGGATGGTATCGGTTATACTCAGACCCATCAAGAACGCCGCCCAACGCGAAAAGCTCATGGTTGAACTCATGCGCAGGGGCATCGAATCGCGGCCGTTCTTTTATCCCGTGCATCTGTTTCCGCCGTTCCGAAAGTATGCGCGCAACGAACGGTTTCCGGTTGTTGAGTCAATCTACCATAGGGGTATCTGTTTGCCATCTGGAGCCGATATCACGGAAATGGAAGTCCTCCAGGTTTGTCGAGAACTGAATTCCCTGCTGGCGTAGTGGTAGTCTGCATGTGGCAGTGTGTGATGACGTTTTCATTCTTTGACCTGCTGGCTCTTCAACGGATGCAACTCAGCATGGAAACCTTGTCGAAACCCAGGGGGTTGCTGCACAGCAAAAGATAACCCGGTCACCCACTCAACAATGGCATAGACCGACCATTCTAAAATCTCCTCTGTGATCTATCCATCACGGAGAATGGGGGGCATCACCGGGATTGCGGAAATGATTGCGGACAAATGCGACCAGGACGCCCAAGAATCCGCCCAAGAAAAATCCCCAGATGACCATCTGTTTTCGTTTTGGTTTGATGCGTTCTTCCGGGACAGTGGCTGGATCAATAACTTTGAAGGCAAATTCATTGCTCACATTGGCCAACATGACTTTTTTGATCTCGTCTTCCAGAATATTGGTAATGGTCCGTTTGATCTCGACGATCTGTGTTTTGGAAAATTCGGCATTGAGATAATCTATATTCCGGTTGGCTTCCTGAATGGCGTGCGTCCGCAGATGCATGTTGAGGCG
>CAIWLA010000045.1 GCA_903913345.1 uncultured Magnetococcales bacterium
AATCGAAAACTGGTCCCTGGACCGGCTGGTTCCTTATGCCAGAAATCCCAGGCGCAATGACGAGGTGGTGGATCGCATGGTGGGGGCAATCCGGGAATTTGGCTTTCGCATCCCCATCGTTGCCAAGAGCGACGGCACGGTGGTGGACGGCCACCTGCGCCTCAAGGCCGCTCGGCGGCTTGGGTTGGAGGAGGTGCCGGTGGTGCTGGCCGACGACCTCAGCGAGGCACAGATCAAGGCGTTCCGCCTACTTGCCAACCAATCCGCCAGTTGGGCACAGTGGGATGAGGATCTCCTGCGGGTTGAGTTGGAGGAGCTGCGCACCCTGGATTTTGACCTGGAGATGACCGGCTTTGACCTCTCCGAGATTGACCGTCTCCTGGATGGAGAGGGTAATGGCGATGGCAGTGGAGATACTGGCGGTAGTGATGGCGAGAATAACATTCCGCCCCCTCCACCAGACCCGGTCAGCCGTCTCGGCGACCTCTGGGTGCTGGGAGAACACCGTCTGCTCTGCGGCGACAGCACCAAAGCAGAGGATGTCATCCGCCTGATGAAAGGCGAGCGGGCCATCTTGTTTGCGACCGATCCGCCCTATCTGGTGGACTACACCGGCGGCAACCACCCGCCGTCCAAGCCCAATCCAGTCACCGGCAAGAGACGCGGCGGTGGCAAGGACTGGACCGACACTTATGGCAAAACCTGGGACGACGCGGACCAGGGGCCGGAGCTTTACCAGGGGTACATGCGGCAGGCTATCGACCATGCCATTGATGACCACGCTGCCTGGTACTGCTGGCATGCCTCGAAACGGCAGGCCATGGTGGAGGCGGTCTGGGAAGAGATGGGTGCCTTTGTCCACCAGACCATCATCTGGAACAAAAACACCTCCATCCTGTCCCGAACGCATTACCTCTGGAAGCATGAGCCGTGCTTTTTTGGGTGGATGCGTGGCAACCGTCCGCCGAGGCTGGAGGGGTCGGACAACTGCACCACCGTTTGGGATATGAAAGGCTTGTCAGGCGAAGACCGCCCGGAGCATCCGACACCCAAGCCTTTGGAGGCATTCGGCATCCCCATGCGGCAGCATGTAGAGAGGGGCGGGCTGTGTTATGAGCCCTTTTCTGGCGGTGGCAGTCAGATCATGGCCGGAGAGGCCAACCACCGCCGGGTGTATGCCATAGAGATCAGCCCGGTCTATGTGGACGTGGCGGTGCAACGGTTTATCAAGTTCACCGGGAAGATTGTCTTTCTGGAAGGGTCCGGCGGCAAGACCTTTGCGGAGGTGGCCGCCGAGCGTGGTGTCGTCCTGGATGCCCCCGAGGCGTCTTGAGAAGGCGTTATTTCCGCGCCCGTTTCGAGAACCCGTCGGTCAGGAATCCGCACCGGTCGCAAGAATGGAGGATTCGACCCTGCTCATCCCGGCCGTCCGGGATGAACTCGCCCTCCGTGCCAGAGCCATCACACCCCTGTGGGCCATAAAAGTGGTCGCCCAGGGGGCGCACCAGCCGCCCCCTGGGATCGGTGTAACTCGTGTTTTGGTTTGTCGCGGTGTTCATGGTCGTGTTCCTGTGCTCTTTTGTGGCCGCCGGGTTTTTCTACCGGCGGCCTGTTGGTTGTCAATCTTCAATCCTGTAAATACTCGGTTTGCCTGCGGTATGCGGCATACGCACCACGTTCAAGCCCAGCTTTTTCTTGAGTGCGCCAGCCATGGCACCCCGGACGGTGTTGGCGTTCCAGCCGGTCG
>CAIWLA010000046.1 GCA_903913345.1 uncultured Magnetococcales bacterium
CCCGATGAGGCAGCCAGGAGTCTGGGCACCTATGCCGTCCTCTGGCAGGTGCGCGAGACCAGGGGCTTGGACAAAAGTCATCTCTACCTGGGCTACTGGATTGCCGGTTGCCAAAAAATGGACTACAAGTCCCGTTTCCGACCGTTGGAGGTCTATCGTGGGCAGCAATGGGTGCGTTTTTTGCATGAATCTTCCGATGGTTCTGTCCACGGTCCGGCGGACGGGTCGGTTGTCCCGTGAAGTCGATGGGCAGCATGAACACCATTGAGGAAAAGGGTCAACTCGCTTACGATCAGGCCATTCGCTGGTTGACCCGGCGGGCCTATGGCGAGCGGGAGTTGGAAAACCGGTTGCAACAGTCTGGATTTGCCACCGAGGCGGTGGCGCAGGCGTGTGCCCGGTGTCGGGAACTGGGCTACCTGGATGATGCCGCGTTTGCCCTCTCCCGTGCCCGCTACCGGCTGCATCATGGCCACTATGGCCCCCGGCGGGTCTGGGCGGAGTTGCGTGCCCTGCAGGTGGATGACGAATATATTCAGCAGGCCTTGGACTTTTTGCTGGCGGAGACCGATAGTGTCTCCCTGGCAGAGGCGGCCTTGAGCAAACAGTTTGGCGCGGCGGTGGGCCGGGTCGCTGGGGAGCCGGATCAAACAGGTCGTCGGGATGCCAAACGGCGGTACGATTTTCTGGCACGGCGCGGGTTTAATGATGAGACCATTTGGCAGGTTTTAAGATAGGAAAAAATGAACGGGAACGAAATACGCGACCGGTTTTTGACGTTTTTCCAGCGTCACAACCATGCCATTGTGCCCTCTTCCAGTCTCGTTCCCCGGAACGATCCGACCCTTTTGTTCACCAATGCGGGGATGAACCAGTTCAAGGGGCTTTTTCTGGGGGAGGAGGGCATCGCCCATCGGCGGGCGGTCAGTGTGCAAAAGTGTGTGCGGGCAGGCGGCAAGCATAACGACCTGGAAAATGTGGGGCGCACCGCCCGGCACCACACCTTCTTTGAGATGCTGGGCAATTTTTCCTTCGGGGATTATTTCAAGGAAGAGGCGATTCCCCTCGCCTGGCACTTTGTCACCGAGGATCTCCAACTGCCCGTCGAGCGGTTGCTGGTGACCATCTATGCCACGGACGAAGAGGCCTTTCGCATCTGGCGGGAGGTGGTCGGTCTGCCAGAGGAAAAGATAATCCGCATCGCCAGCAGCGACAATTTTTGGTCCATGGGACCGGTGGGTCCGTGCGGCCCCTGTTCCGAAATTTTTTATGATCATGGTGACCACCTGCCCGGCGGTCCGCCCGGTTCGGTGGAGGCGGATGGCGACCGCTTTGTGGAGATCTGGAACCTGGTCTTCATGCAGTTTGATCGGCAGGCGGATGGTTCCCTGACCGCTTTGCCCTCCCCCTGCATCGATACCGGTGCCGGCCTGGAGCGGTTGGCGGCCATTCTGCAAGGCAAGAGCAACAACTATGACACCGATCTGTTTCAACCGCTGATCCGGGATGTCGCCCGTCTGGCCGGGGTGGATGCCGCCTGTGCGGACCATTGGGTCTCCCTGCGGGTCATTGCCGATCATGTGCGGGCGA
>CAIWLA010000047.1 GCA_903913345.1 uncultured Magnetococcales bacterium
AACAGGTCAGAGAGTTGGAGGAACGCACCCAAGGCAACACCAAACTGAACTTTAATATTGCCATCAACTATGGTGGGCGACAAGAGTTGGTGGATGCCACCCGGAGGATGGTGGCGGAGGCCATGGAGGGTCGTCTCGTCCCGGAGGCCATCACCGAGGCGTTGTTTGCGCAATATCTGACGACGGTTGGGATGGATGATCCCGATCTGTTGATTCGGACCGGCGGGGAACAGCGAATCAGCAATTTTTTGCTCTGGCAAATGGCCTACACAGAGCTGATTTTTTTGCCTGTGTACTGGCCCGATTTTGATGTCAATCATCTCCGTCTTGCCATCGAGGAATTTGGTGGTCGGGAACGGCGTTTTGGTGCTGCTGTTTGAGTCGGGTCTTGAAATCTCCCCTTGTCATTCGGGTCTTGTCCGCCCTGTTGTTGGCACCTCCGCTGCTGTTTGTGCTGCTGGCAGGCTCTCCCTTTCTTTTGTTTTTGCTCGTGGTTCCTGTTGCCATTCTATTGGTCTATGAGTGGCATCATCTGCGCGAACCGTTTTCCTTGTCCCGTTTCCTGCCCTTGTTGTTTGGGGTGCTCTTGATCCTGTCGTCGGCCATCTCTGGTCTGGGTATCGCCGTTCAGGCGGAGGCGTGGGCACCGTTGGTCCGACTGCCGATCTCGGTGTTGTGCAGTGTGTTGCTGCTCTTTTTTTTCGCCGAAGGGTTGTGGCGATACCGTCCTGGAGTGGCTGTTCTGGAAGAGGCTGGTCGGCGTTTTTTCGGGGTCTTGTATTGTACGTTGCCCCTGGTTTTGCTGCTGGAGATACGTCTGGTGGCGCAGGGGGGGGTGTTGATCTGTTTTCTTCTGCTGACGATATGGGCAACGGATGTTGGGGCCTTTTTTGTGGGGCGTCGCTGGGGAAAACGCAAGCTGGCCCCCCATATCAGTCCGGGCAAGACCTATGCCGGTTTTTGGGGGGGAATGGCGTTGGCCAGCGTGACCGGGGGGATCATGGCCGGCACTCTCTCTTTGCCCTATGGCTGGCTGGAAGCCACCCTGCTGGGGGCGGTGTTGTCGGTGGTTGGCCAGATGGGCGATTTGGCGGAATCCCTGGCCAAACGCGAGGCGGGGGTGAAAGATTCCGGGCAACTGATTCCCGGACATGGGGGTCTGCTGGATCGTCTCGACAGCCTGCTCTTTGCGGTGCCGGTTTATTATCTCTTTTTATGGCTGCATGCCCTGATTCCCGTCCGAGGAGTGATGACGCTTGGCGGTTAAGACCATTGCCCTGTTGGGATCCACGGGATCCATTGGGGTCAACACCCTGAGTGTGGTCGCCGACCATCCAGAACGGTTTCGGGTGGTCGCGCTGGTGGCCGGTGATAACGGACCGGGACTGATTGAGCAGGCGTTGCGTTTTCGTCCCGATGTGGTGGCCATTCATCAGATCCGGATGGCCGAGTCGGTGCGCCAGGGTTTGGCGGGCACCGGGATTCTGGTCTTGTCTGGACCGGAGGGGGTGATCGAGGCGGCCACCTGGCCCTCTGCCCAACTGGTGGTCTCGGCGATTGTGGGGGCCGCTGGTCTGGAGCCGACCTGGGCGGCACTGCGGGCGGGCAAGGATATTGCCCTGGCCAACAAGGAGTGTCTCGTCATGGCGGGTTCTCTCTTCATGGCCGAGGTGGCCCGCCAGGGGGTGCGGTTGATTCCCGTGGATTCCTAACACAGTGCCCTGTTTCAGGTATTGTGCAACGGGAACCGGGAGAGCGGTCGTGGGGGGGTGCTCTCTCTGCATGGGCATGATCTGGATAGACTGATTTTGACCGCTTCGGGCGGGCCGTTTCGCGGTTGGTCGCGGGCACGGTTGCAGCGGGTGACGCCCGCCATGGCCCTGTCGCATCCCAGTTGGCAAATGGGGCGGAAAATCAGCATTGACTCGGCCACCCTGATGAATAAAGGTCTGGAGGTGATCGAGGCGTTTCATCTGTTTGGGGTGACGGCGGAACAGATTCAGGTGGTGGTCCATCCTGAGAGTATTGTCCATTCCCTGGTGGCCTATCGGGATGGTTCGGTATTGGCGCAGTTGGGTACGCCGGACATGCGCACCCCGATTGCCGTGGCCCTGGCCTGGCCGGAGCGGATCACGACGGCGGTTTCTCCGTTGGATCTGGCTCGCCTGGGGCAGTTGCATTTTTTCGCCACCCCCGATCCGTCGGACGCGCCTTGTCTGGCTTTGGCCTATCAGGCACTGGGGCAGGGAGGGATGGCAACAACGGTCTTGAATGCGGCCAACGAGGTGGCGGTGGCGGCCTTTCTGGCAGAAAAAATCGGCTTTCTGGATATCGCCCGATTGGTGGAGTGGACCCTGGAAAAGGGTGAGATCGCCTTTTCCGGGTCGTGTGGATCGATTGAGGACATTGTACAAACAGATCGTGCATCCCGTCGCCAGGCCGAGGAGTGGATTGCACGTCATTAGGGCATATTGGACGGCATTATTATGTTTCATACGGTATTTTGGGCGGTTGTGGTGTTGGGTGTGCTGATTTTTGTCCATGAGTTGGGCCATTTTTTGTTGGCGCGTCTGCATGGTGTTCGGGTTGAAGTCTTTTCCCTGGGCTTTGGTCCCCGTGTGGCGGGGTGGCGGGGAAAAGGGAGTGGTACGGAATATCGCCTGTCTGCCATACCGCTGGGGGGGTATGTCAAAATGTTGGGGGAGTCCAAGGAGGAGCCGGTGGCTCTGGAAGAGATGCCGCAGGCCTTTTCCGGCCAGGGGGTTTGGCCGCGCATGTCGATTGTCTTTGCCGGTCCGGCTTTCAATTTTTTGTTTGCCTTCATGGCGTTGACCGGAGCCTATCTGACGGGAGTAGGGGAGTTGCTGCCGGTCCTGGGTGTGGTGGGTGCGGGCACGCCAGCGGAGATGGCTGGTTTGAAGACGGGGGATCGGATCACCTATATTGACGAGCAGCCCATCACCCGTTGGACGACCTTCAGCCATACGATCAAGGAGTCGGGTGGCCGTCCTTTGACCCTGACGGTGGAGCGATCCGGGGCCTCTTTTCTGGTCAAAGTGACGCCGCAGATAAAGGAGACGAAAAATCTCTTCGGAGAGGGTGTCCGTCTGCCTCTGATTGGCGTTGGACCGGGGGATGCCCTGGATGTGGTCTCCTATGGTCTTTGGGAGGCGATGGCCAAGGGGTGGGCGCAGACGGGGGAGATCACCATGCTGACCCTGACGAGCACCTGGAAGCTGTTGACCCATGTGGTCTCGGCGGACCAGATTGGCGGTCCCCTCATGATTGCCGATCTGGCGGGCAAGGCGGCGGAGCAGGGGGCCAGTAACCTGCTGTTTTTCATGGCGTTAATCTCAATCAATCTGGCTATTTTAAACCTTTTGCCCGTGCCCGTTCTGGATGGGGGGCATTTGATGTTTTTTTTGATCGAGGCCGTCAAAGGTCATCCCGTCGGGGAGGCGGTTCAGGTGTTTGCCAATCGGGCGGGTATGGTGTTGTTAATGTTGTTGATGG
>CAIWLA010000048.1 GCA_903913345.1 uncultured Magnetococcales bacterium
CCTTGATGCGCACCAGCAGGCCCGGCAACAACTGACGATGCAGACTGTAGATCAGCCGCAACAGGCCATCGATACGATATCGAATCCGCACCGCCCCACTGGTAGGGCCGAGGTGAATATCCGATGCATAGCGGCGCACGGCATCGGTCAACAGGGCATTGACCAGACGCACCATGGGATGACTGGGGGAATGGCTGGACTCTGAGCCATCCCGCACCAGATTGTCCAGATCCACCTCCCCGGTCTCCAATTCCCGCAGAATGCCCCGCACCGAGAGATCAAAGCCGTAAAAACGGTCGATGGCCGCACTGATCTCCCCTTCCCCCGCCAGCATGGGCTTGATGGTCACTCGTGGCCATTGGGCCGTGGTCAACAGGGCCTGCAACTTGTCCAGCACGGCCACATTCAGGGGATTGAACATGGCCACCACCAGAACCTGTTCGTCCGCCTGGCCCGCTTCTCCCGGCACCGCGCCAACCGGTGGACCAAAAGAGACCGGCAATACCCCATGCTGCTGGGCAAATGATTTGGGAATCAACTGCAAAACCTTGGGCTGGGGCAATACCTCGCGCAGGTCAATGCTCTCCTGGGACAGGCTCTCCGCCAGCAGATCCCGCATCTGGGATTCTGATATAAATCCAAGATAGATCAACAGCTTTCCGAGAGATTCCCCGCTCTTTTTCTGTTCGGTCAATGCGGTTTGCAATTGGTCCGGTGTAATGATGGCCTTTTCCAGCAGGAGATCGCCCAAACGCCGCACGGGACGATCCACCATGGCCGACACCTGGGGTTCTGTCGATGGCCCGCCCGGTGGGTGTGGATCGGGCGATGTGGAAAGGGGTGCCCGTGCCAGAGAGGGTTGCCGGGCATGGTAGCAGAGATCCGCCACCGGGGCATAATGGTTGGGTTCCGGGTTTTGCAGGAGCAGGTGGCCGTGCAGTCGCTCCAGGGCACCGGGGAGCAGGCCGTTGCTCAGACCGATCTCCAACCCCAACCGGGCGGCATCGTGGAGATGGACACGATAATCCGATTGTGCCGCCGGCCAATCGGCCAGGTCGGCCAACAAATCGTCCTGGGCCAGGACAAAGACATCCAGCCGCAGACGATCGGGCAGCGGACCATGGGTGGGCAACAGGCGAAGATGATTGAGATAACCTCGGCTCTTCTCCACCTCCTGGCGCACCAGAGCGGCCCACTCTTTGGGGGGGCGACCGGTGACGGGGGTCAAACGGCTGATCAGGGTGCGTCCCTGGTGGAAAAAGGTCTGTCGCAGACCACCGGAATGGAGTCCCACCAGCAGGGCGTTCTCCGAACGGACCGTCAAACGACGCAGCAGTGCCCGACTCAATAATTGCAACGACCAGACACCGGCCAACGGTTGCCCGGAGTGCCGCAAGGCGGTCAACCAGGGGGTCACCAGATCGGGTTTGGTCAAGCCGGAAAAGAGAATCCACTCGCCACCCTCCCGATCAGCCCCCTGGGAAACCGCGCGTCGCAGGGGTGTGCCGGGAAAAATGCGGGTCAATCGCCGTTCCAATACCGCCGTCCGGCTGGCCCCCCACATCCTGGGCAGCCTCTCCCGGCGCAACTCCTCCTCGATGACATCCACGAGCAGATAGACTGGTCTCTTTTCGGCTTCCCGTGGTGCCGATGGATGGAAAAAGGCCGCAAAGGCCGCCTGGGCATCCAGATCGCCTTGTTGGAAACGACCCACATCCGTAAACGAACCATTGTGCCAGTCACATACGGTGAGCCACTGGTCCGACAAAAACAACAGGCACTTTTTTTGCATCCGTTGCTGGGTGGACAAAAACCATTTTTCCCGAAGAAGGTGCAGGAGTGACATGCCAGAACGACTCCAAAAAAAGGGATTGCAAGGAAGAAAGATACCCGAAGATGGATGGAAACCAAAGCCAAAATCGTTCCATCCGTCGGAAGAGAGCCACGCATTTTTTATCTTTCGGCGTGACAATGCCGGAAAAACAGATTACGCTGTCTCCGCTGTTTCCGAAATTATTTCCGGGACAGCAATGGGCCATGCCTCAATGACAGCTTCAAATGGTTGATTTCAGGAGAGTGGGGATGATCAGAGCGGACAAGGAACAAATTGCCATTGGGAGCGACCTGCAAAACTATCGCATCGAAGGGGTTTTGGGTCAGGGCGGGTTTGGTGTCACCTATCGCGCCGTGGATACCTCCGAGAACAACCGGGCCGTGGCCATCAAGGAATATTTTCCGCGCTCCATGGCCCTGCGGGAACCCAACGGCATGGTCCGACCCAAAAGCGATTCGGAAGAGGACAAGCGGATGTTTGCCTGGGGTCTGGAGCGATTCCGCAAGGAAATCCTGACCCTGGCCAAGTTTACCCACGACAACATTGTCCCCATCCTCTATTTTTTTGAAACCCTGGGCACCGTCTACATGGTGATGCCTTTTGTCGAGGGAGACAGTCTCAAGGCGCATGTCAAGAAAGAGCGCGGCATGACGGAAGAGCGGTTGTTGAATATTGTCGTCCCCTTGCTGGGCGGGCTGGAGGTGATGCACAAGGTGGGATTTTTGCACCGCGACATCAAGCCCGACAACATCTTTATCCAGCACCATAATGGACAGCCGCTGCTGCTGGATTTCGGAGCGACCCGCCAGGCCATGGGGGCTGGCAGTGCCAACATGACCGTGGTGATGACGCCCGAATATGCACCGATGGAACAAGGCAACGCCGACAGCAGCAAACAGGGACCATGGACCGATATTTTTTCCATGGGCGCAGTCATGTATTGGGCCGTGACCGATATCAAGCCCTTGTCGGCCACCACCCGCGCCACCGCCATGCTGAGCCAGGAACCCGATCCCATGCCACCCGTGGCGCAGGTCGCCAAGGGCAAGTATTCGGAAAAGGTGATGCGGGCCATTGATCATGCCATCAAACTGTCCGCTGGTGACCGCCCGCAGAGCATTGCGGAGTGGCGGGAAGAGATGCTGGGGACCGCCCATGCCGTCTCGCCATCCCTGAAAAGTTTGAGCGGGAGAGTGGCGCAAATAGCCGGACGACGCCCCATCCCCGCCTTCGATCGTTCCGCGTTGCGCAGCAATACGGGTGCGCCCTATCCGCCGCGCGGGGGTGAATCCTCCCAGACGGGGGGGGCATCCGGTACCAGCGACACCTCCGGTCCGGCGCGTGATCCCTCCATGATGCGCCCTCCAGAACCGTCTTCCGTGGAGCCGTCCGCCAACGAGGGGGCCTCCAGTGACAGTCAACCCACTCCCTCTGTCTCTCCACCCTCCCTTGCCGCCCTCTCCACGCGCGGTCCTTTGCAGAGACCGGCCTTTGCGATGCGCACCTTGGGCAATGCCCCGGCTCCGTCCGGTGGTGTCGCTGCACTGCGTCCCACCAGCCTCTCCGCTCGGGTGGCGGCGGGCGGACGACCGGAGGTGACTTCCGGTTCTCCCATCAACGAGACGTCCGCTCCCCAGGCGGCCCCGCAGGATGATCGGTTTTTCGATGGTGAGAATGGTACCATCGTCGATCGAAAATACAAATTGATTGGCCTGAAAAATGTCAAGTGCTTTGGCAGAAAATCCTGGTCCGATGCCCTCTCCGCCGTGCGGGATTTGACATCCGGGGCGTGCGGTTTGACCGATGGCTCGCGCAGCGGCGATTGGCGACTGCCCACCAAGGATGAATTGCCCATTCTGACGGAATGGAAGGAGAGCGGTATGTTTCCCGGCGTCCCGCCCTTCGATGATTATTGGTCCAGGGATGTCAATCCTGAAAACACGGCCAACGCCTGGTTTATCGGTATCGATTCCGGTCGGGTGGATCAGGGTGCCAAATGGATCGAAAATCGTTTCTGGCCGGTCAGAACCGCCCGTCGGTAGGCAACCCGACAGGGAGCCAATCCGGCCTTTTTTGCAGAGAGCAAGGTTCCATGAAAGAGACAAGCAGGAAGAGGGTGTCCGTGGTGGCTGGTATGGTCTGTCTGCTGCTGATGGTGGCGGCGGTCGGTTCGCAGGCCGCCGAGCGGTTTGTCAACAATGGCAACGGCACCATTACCGACCACAAATCCAGGCTGATCGGTTTGGCCGATGGCAACTGTCTGCAAAAGAGAACCTGGGAGGAGGCCACGGCGGAGGTGGGCAAACTGGCCAGCGGCCTCTGTGGTTTGTCCGATGGATCCCCACCGGGCGGTTGGCGACTGCCCACCAAAAGGGAATTGCCCATTTTGCTCGATTGGAAAAAAAGCGATCGGTTTGTGGCCATGCGGCACGATTTTTACTGGTCAGGCACGACCAATGAAGAGGATTCGTCCCTGGCATGGTTGCTGTTTCTGACCACCGGTTATGTCGGAAATGACGTCAAAACGGACAAAAACCTGATGTGGCCAGTCCGCGATGAGCCGTAAGGGGTATGAAGTAAATGGGTGATTCCTGCCGCCAAAGCCTTTCAAACCGCGCCGCATGGGTGGCGGTGTCGCGCACGGTGTGGTGAATCTTCCGGTGTCCAAGGCAGTCTTGAACAAGCCGCGTGTCCGCGCCTTGATCGGCCAAGGCGAAAATCCTTTGTTTTCAATCTGACCTTGTTTTACCATTGAACAGAGTGGCTCATTTCAAGGCGTTTTTCCACTTCGGCGGGTAGTCTGATTGCAAGCATGATTGGCTCCTGTTTTGAATGTCATACAAGTATAGCGCGCAAAAACAGCGAATGCCAGCAACGGATGAGACATTTTTAGAACGGATGAGAGGGGATCGGTTCAGCCCAGGAAACGGCGTACACGAGGCAGAAAATCCGCATAATCAAAGGGTTTGGTGATAAAGTCATTGGCCCCCAACTGAAAGGCCTTTTCCCGCGTGGCGATGGTTTCGTCGCCGGTGATCAGAATGATGGGAATGTCGAGTGTCTCCGGTCGGTTGCGCATCTCTTTCAACAAATCAAAACCGTTGATGCCCGGCATCTGGACATCGGCAATGATCAAGTGGAAGGTCTGTTCCGCTGTCAGATGGAGGGCGGTCAGTCCGCTGTCTGTCTCGGTGACGGCCGCATGCTCCGGTTGCAACCGGAGGAGCAACAGTTGGCGAAATTCGGCATCGTCATCGA
>CAIWLA010000049.1 GCA_903913345.1 uncultured Magnetococcales bacterium
ATCGCTGGAGGTCACGCTCTATAAAATAGCCTCCATGGACCTGGTCAACCTGCCGTTGATCCGGCATGTCGCCCAGACCGGCAAACCCCTGATCCTCTCAACAGGAATGTCCACCCTGGGTCAGATCGAAGAGGCGGTGGAGACGGTGGCCGAGGCAGGCAACCCCCATTTGATCCTCCTGCACTGCAATTCATCGTATCCCGCTCCGCCGAGCGAGATGAATCTGCAGGTCATGCAGACCCTGAAAAACAGCTTCCAGATTCCCGTTGGCCTCTCGGACCATACCTTTGGCCTCTTCACCGCCCACACGGCCATGGTCCTGGGTGCCCACGTCATTGAACGTCACTTTACCCTGGATCGCCTGCTGGAAGGACCGGACCACATGCTCTCCTCCGAACCGTGGGAGATGCGGGAATTGGTCAAAATGAGCCGGTTGATCCCGGTCCTCCTGGGATCGCCCGTCAAACGGATTCAACCCACCGAATATGACACCATCAATGCCCAGCGCAAATGCCTCTATGCCGCCCGAAATATCCGGGCGGGAGAGATCTTGACCCAGGAGATGATCGCCATCAAGGGACCGGGCGGTGGCCTGTTGCCCCGCTATCTGGAGATCATTGTCGGACGAACCGCCAGACAAAATATTGAAGCAGACTATCCCATCACCTGGAATGATGTATAATCCGCTTTTTCACCAACAACCCTCTGATGAGTCCATCCGCCCATGTGCAACCCGGCTCCCCCTTCCCCCTTTGAAAGCAACGAACTGTGGGAACGGCTTCGCAGCCATCTCGACGGGGTGCAGCCGTGCCGGGTGTGCGGATCGAACGATCTCGAACCCTGGGCACGCAAGCAGTATCTGGAAGCCAAAAGGTGTACCGTCTGCGGCATGATCTCCGTCAATCCCCACCTGACCCGTGCCGGGGTGGATCTCTTCTATGCCCATTATTTCCAATTCCGGCAAGAGACCTCCCGACTGAATGAGCAACGGGCGATCATGTATCAACTGGACCGGGATTGGATCCAGGTGTTCATCCAGGGGGGGAGCGTCCTGGATGTGGGATGCTCAGGCGGTTTTTTCCTGAACACCTTTCCGCCGGATCGCTGGGAGAGAGAGGGGGTGGAGATCACCCAGGATGCCGCCGATTTCGGCAGGGAACAGTTCGGTATTCCCATCCGGGTGGGCGATCTGATGGAACTGACGATAGAAAAACGGTTCGATCTGGTCACGTTGCGGGGCGTCATCGAACATGTCCCGGACCCCATTCCCTATCTGGAAAAATGTGCCTCCCTCCTGAAACCGGGCGGTCTGCTCTACATCACAGCCACCCCGGCGGGGGATGCCTTTGCCTTCGATGTCTATCGGGAAAAATGGATCCTGTTCACGCCACTGGAACACATCCATTTTTTCACCCACCGCCTCCTGACCGAGGTCTTGCACCGCTTCGGCCTGCGTCCTCTGGCCCACCATTATCCCTATGCAGAGACCCCGTATGCCCAGCCAGAGACCGACTTTCGCACCATTCGGGAGGATATCGCCCGGATACAACAGGGGCAGGGGGAACAGATCACCCGCTCCGTCCCCTTTCCAGGCAGCATGTTGACCGCAGCCTTCAAAAAAGAAGACGGGTGAGGCTACCCGCCGCCACCCGCCATCCGGCTTTTCAACCACGCCACATTTTTTTGATCGTCGGCGGAAAAAATTCTCTTCATGTCCCCGGCCCCATCGGAGACGCCGAACAGTTTTTTCGGATTGCGGTAATTATCCACAATCAGATCCCCCACCAACCCCATGTGCCCCCCGGAGATCAGGCAAACCCCCTCCGACCACTGGACCCGCCCCATCTCGTTGGAGAGATAAACCCGGTTGCGCTCCATGGCCGCCACCAGTCCGTCAATACTGGATGTGATATCACAACGATAACTGGGAATTCCGGATTCTATGGACTTCTGCACGGCGTCGGCATAAAAACAGCCCTTGCCCACATCGATCAGGATCCCCCCCTCCTTCAATCCCTGGATCATCTCCCAGGTGATGACCGGGGTGCCGTTGGTGCAACCGATGATGGCATCGGCAAAGAGAGAGGCCTGCAAGGGATCCTGATTGAAATGGGCAGTGGCCAGCGTGGATTTGGGCTTGACCAGATTGATGACATCGGCCATCAACAGACCTCGAGCCACATCACGCCGGTGAATGTCCACTGAACAGCCACTCTCCACCAACTTTAACGCCAGCTTGAACCCAATATTGCCCACCCCGATAATGGCAAACTTTCGCCCACTCAGCACCTTGAAATGGGCGGTCAATTGGAGCCACACCGCATCGACCGTCACATCGTTGGGCTTGAACTCCTGAAATTGGCTCTTTTTGATCGTCTGGGCACAGGCCGCACTCAGATTGCCCATTTCAACATAACTTTGCGTTTTTTTAATTGTTTTTTTGACTTCAACGCCAAAATGGGCCAAAATATCGGTCGATTGACCATACCGGATGCCGATCTTTTTTTCCGCATCCACCAGTATGACATCCACCAGACCGTCCACCAGAGAACAGGCCAGAACGGCCTGGCTTTGTGAAAAGACCACCGCCCCCCCAATATATCCATGCACAATGGCCCGCACAGGCGTCAGATAGGGCCACTGTTTGTCCGGTACTTTGACGGTGGAACTGATGGTAAAAATGGAGAGACGACCCGACTGCTTCGCCAATCGGCTGAGTTCGAGGACCAGATCCCGAATCTGGGCAACCCATCCTTTTAAATATTCAATATCCTCTTCTGGCATCCGTTCAAACTCCCTGTGCGGGTACGGGCCTGGATCAACCGGCAGCAAACAGGCATTCCGCCAGCCGAAAGTCAAAAGCGGTATCAATGTCGATGGATCGTTCCGGCGGCATGATATGGGCGAGGGTCTCTTCATTGACAAAGGTTTCATGCTGCCGAAACCAATCACACCGGGCCACATAAACCGCCCCATTCAACATATGCGCCGTTGGCGACTGCTGCCGTCCCGGCCGGGTATTGTACTGGCCCAGGATGGGCGTCATATGACGATCGGCCCCCAGAAAAAAACTCCACCGGGGATTTTTGGCCTGCACCACCGTCGCACAGGCTGGCGCAGAACCACCTATACACGTCTCCAGAGTGGCCGAAATATCCGCCGCCAGACGCAATGGCGAGGTCGCCTGGAGGGCCACCACCCAATCATACCGCTCCGGCAGGGTACCCAACGCATGGAGAATGACATCAATACTCGACGCCGCATCATTGGCCAGGGGAGCCGGACGGACAAACGGCACCTCACACCCCCACTGGCGGGCAGTGGCGATAATGTGGTCATCGTCCGACGAGAGGATCAGCCGATCAATCTCCGGGCAGGCCTGCGCCGCCGCAATGGTCCAGGCAATCAGCGGCCGACCGGCCAACGGCAACACATTTTTGCCCGGCAACCCCTTGGATCCCCCACGGGCCAGAATAATCGCCAACACGCTTTGCCCAGCAATCATTTGCCACTCTCCCCCCGCCTTTGCCGAACCTCCGCCAGCACCTCATCCTGGCTCAGCAGTCTCATTCCAGAGGCTATGGCCTTTTGACGAATGGCCCACAAACAACGCCCCATATCCGTCTGGGGATGAAACCCCTGGTCTGCTTCCATCGCAATGGGTTCAAGGGTGATCCGAACGGCTCCGACCGGAAACTCCAGCGGCAAAACCACATGCAAGACGCGATCGGTGCTGACAGTTGTCTCCACAGACAGGTTTGGCACTAAAAACCTCCTTGACAACTTGGCCTGCGTTTTATTGACCGTTCTGGCTCCCCCGACCAGACCGGGGGAGCCAAACCCGTTGTGACTATACCTCTTATCACCGCCAACACGCTTTGCCCAGCAATCATTTGCCGTGCTCCTCTTTATGGGACAATCCTTTGGGGGCGGGTCATATCGATTGGTTATCTGTGACGTGAAACAAAATCATCCATGAATCGGAAAAAACGACTTCAGAATCAGGGCAACCACACCCCCCACCACGATGGCCATACCCCATTTCAGGGTGGCCAACTCGGCCTTGATGGGTGCCAATTCGGAAGAAATCCGCAACTCCAGTTCCTTGAAATCCCGCCGGGTGGCCAGTTCCAGTTCCTTGAGATCCCGACGAGTAGCCAGTTCACCCAGATTTTTTTCAAACACCTCCGCCAGAGACTCCGCTTCCGCCTGCTTGTCCGGCACCCCAGCCGTCTTCAACCGATTGGCAAACCGGAGGGTATCAAAAGTGATCGCGGTCATGGCCAAACCTCTCCTCCCCTGCGCTGCCATCCCATCAACACGTCAACAATCCACCCTTTCTCTCGAAAAAGCAAGACCATTTTATTGCGGAATGGCAGCGTATATCCCGTATCAGACCTCCTTCATGGTCAGTTTGATCCGACCCTGACGGTCCACATCCAACACCTTCACCTTGACCACGTCCCCCTCTTTGACCACATCGGTCACCTTGGCCACCCGCTGGCCGGAGAGCTGTGAGATGTGCACCAGACCATCCTTGTTGGGCAAAATGTTGACAAAGGCCCCAAAATCGGTCACCCGCACCACCTTGCCCTCATAGATCTGCCCCGGCTCGACCTCCTCGACAATCCGCCGAATAATGGTCTCCGCCGCCTTGGCACTCTGGGCATCCATGGCCGCAATGGAGATGGTGCCATCATCATTGATATCAATCTGACACCCGGTCTCCTCGGTGATGCCACGGATCACCTTGCCCCCGGAACCGATCACCTCGCGAATCTTGTCTGGATGAATTTTCAGGGTGAAAATGCGCGGGGCATAGGTCGACAACTCGGCCCGATGGGTCGTCAACACCTCCTGCATCTTGCCCAGAATATGGATGCGACCCGCACGCGCCTGCTTCAGGGCCACCGCCATGATCTCCCGGTTGATGCCCGTTATCTTGATGTCCATCTGCAAGGCGGTAATACCCTGGGCATTGCCAGCCACCTTGAAATCCATGTCACCAAAATGATCCTCATCGCCCAGAATGTCGGAGAGAATGGCAAACCGCTCCCCCTCCTTGACCAGCCCCATGGCAATCCCGGCCACCGCCGACTTGATCGGCACCCCGGCATCCATCATGGCCAACACCACACCACACACCGTCGCCATCGAGGAGGAACCATTGGATTCCGTAATCTCGGAGATGGCCCGGATGGTATACGGAAAGGCCTCCTTGCTGGGCAGAATGGCGGCGATGGCACGGGTGGCCAGCTTGCCGTGACCAATCTCCCGCCGACCCGGCGCGCCCAACCGACCCGTCTCACCCACACTGTAGGGGGGAAAGGTATAGTTCAAATAGAACGCATCCCGCGACTCCCCATCCAGACTCTCGACAATCTGCTCATCCCGTCCCGTCCCCAGGGTGATCGCCGCCATCGCCTGGGTCTCCCCACGGGTAAAGAGGGCGGATCCATGAACCCTGGGCAGAAAGCCCACTTCGCTGACAATGTTCCGAATATCGGTCAAACTCCGCCCATCAATCCGCGCACCCGTGGACAAAATCCGTTCCCGAATCACCTCCGACTCCAGGTCGGAGACAATGGCCGACACCTCGGCACCCAACGACCCACTCTCACCGGCCAGCGTGGCCATCGCCCGCTTCCGGCAGTCACTGACCACCGTCTGGCGCGGCAACTTTTCGACCACCTGATAGGCGTTCCGAATCTCCTCCAGAAATCCCTTCCGAACCTGCTCAACCAGCGCGGTGTTGACCACCGGCGCGGCCACCGCCATGCGCGGCTTGCCACACTCCGCCGCCAACTCGCGAATCAGGGCAACCACCGGTTGAAAACCCTCAAAACCAAACATGACGGCATCCAGGATCTCCTCTTCGCTCAGAAAATCCACCTGGGACTCCACCATGGTCACCGCCTGATCCGTACCAGCCACCACCAGATCCAGACGACTGCTCGCCATCTGCTCAAAGGTGGGATTGAGCACCAACTGACCCTCGATGAAGGCCACCCGCGCCCCGGCAATCGGCCCATCAAAGGGCAGACCGGAAATCGCCAGAGCCGCCGAGGCACCAATCATCGCCGGAATATCGGGATTGTGAATCCCATCATAAGAGACCACCGTGGCCACCACCTGGGTATCCAGGGTGTACCCCTTGGGAAACAGGGGACGCAACGGCCGGTCAATCAGACGGGAGGTCAAAACCTCCTTCTCGGAAGGCCGGGTCTCCCGTTTGATAAAACCACCGGGAATACGACCCGCTGACCAGGTCTTCTCTTGATAATGGACACCCAACGGAAAAAAATCGGCCCCAGGACGTGGCGTCTTGTCCGCCGTGGCGGCCACCAGCACCATCGTCTCCCCGTAGGTCACCAATACCGCGCCATCCGCCTGCCGGGCAATACGACCCGTCTCCAAAGTCAATACCGTTGGGCCAAATGAAATGCTCTTTCTGTGAATATTAAACATGTCGCCTCTTTCCAGTTATTGGGGCACACCCCTGTGTAACCCCCCATTGTACGTATGATCCACTACTTGCGTAAATTCATTCGCTTGATCAGACGTTGATACCGCTCCTGTTCCTGCCCCTTGACATAGGTCAGCAGACGACGGCGCAGTCCCACCATCTTCAACAAACCGCGACGGGAGTGATGATCCTTGAGATTCTGCCGCAAATGTTCGGTCAGATTGTTGATGCGCTCTGTCAATAAAGCCACCTGAACCTCCGGGGAACCCGTATCCCCCTCGGTCAGTGCATACTCCTTGATCAATTCCTGCTTGCGTACCGGCGTGATCGACATCGGATAATCTCCTTTAAGGTCAATAAGATGAACAACTAGAACGCTGTCTGCGGACGCGGCACCGGGATGTCGTCCAGCACCCGATCCACAGGCAACAACAACAAAGACAAACTGTTTTCCTCGACGGCCTGGGAGAGCCGTTCCAGGGTGATCCCCTCCTCCAGGGAAAAACCCAACGTCCCGGTCCGCAACAGGCGTTCCAAATGGGCCAGACAGCCCAGATGCCGTCCCAGATCCCGCGCCAGGGCGCGCATGTAGGTGCCCTTGCCACACCGTACAAAAACCTGGGCCAAACCCGCCTCATAGGCCTCCAGATCCAGGCTGTGAATGACCACCGAACGGGGCGGCATCACCACCGCCTCACCCCGCCGGGCCAATTCATAGGCCCGCACCCCCCCCACATGGATGGCCGAAAAGGCGGGCGGAATCTGCTCCTGTGTCCCGACAAACCGCTGCAGGGCGACCTCCAGAGCCGCCCGGTCCGGCACCTGATCGGTCCGTTCGGTCACCCGACCGGTCGGATCACCGCTATCGGTCTCCGAACCGAAACGTATCCAGCAGCGATAGGATTTATCCCCATCCAAAACCTGACCCAACCGTTTGGTGGCCTTGCCCAGGGCCATGGGCAACAATCCCTCGGAAAAGGGGTCCAATGTCCCACCGTGGCCCACCTTCGCCGCCTGGGTGATCCGCTTGACCACGGCCACCGCCCGCGCCGATGTCATCTCCACCGGCTTGTGAATCACCAACCAACCATTGATCTCCCGCCCCGGATGACGACCACGACTCACGGGACCATCTCCCCCGCCGGGGCCTCCTGCGTCACCACGCCCTCCTCGTCTGGAGGAATATCAATCGATCCCAACAATCGATTCATGCGCATTCCATAATCCAGGGAGTGGTCCGGCAAAAAGCGCAGATGGGGGGTATGGCGAAACTGGATGCGTCGACCCAACTGACTGCGAATAAAGCCCGCCGCATGGGTCAGAGCCTTCTGACACTCGGCAATCCGTCCACCCTCCGCAGCAGGGGAGAGCGGCACCCCCTCGCCCTCGGTCACCACCCGAACCGGTGACAAGGCCGGGGAGTTGCCCTCCAGGAGAGAAAAATAGACGGTCGCATATTGCAAATCACGACTCAATTCCACATCGGTAATGCTGATAAAACCCGACAGACGCGGGTCGTGAATCTCTTGTCGCAACAACATATCCGCAATCTCCTGGCGGATGCAGCCACGCACCCGTTCCGTGCGAATGCGCCCGCCCGACCCGGTACGCTGTGCCGTCCCCTGTTTCATGCCAGAAACTCCACTTGAAAATCCACCACCACCCCGGCGGCGTCCGTCTCGACAAACTGCACCACCGCTTGCAGACGACTTTGCAACACCGCCACTTCATTGCCAATCGCCGCAAACCCCAGACCCGCCGTCTGCCAATGATCCTGATGGTCCACCTCGGCCACCGCCACCTGAAACCGATGGCGCACCCGATCCAACAGGCTCTTGACAATACCCCGCTTTTCCTTCAGGGAGCGCACACCGGGCTTTATCCAGGCGCACCGCCATCACCGCAACATACATCCTGGTCTTTCCATCATCCAGAGCACCAAAAACCCACCCGCCTCCCGAAAGGCAGGCAGGGGATCCACACTACCGGTCAATCGTCTGCCGTACCTCCAGCAGCGTAAAGGCCTCAATGATGTCATTTTCCTTGATGTCACTGAATTTATCCAGACAGATGCCACACTCCATCCCTTCGCGCACCTCTTTGGCATCGTCCTTGAAACGTTTCAAGGCCTGAAGGTCACCCGTATAGATCAGCACATTGTCTCGCAACAACCGCACCTTGGACTTGCGCTGGATGATGCCATCCATCATCATGCAGCCCGCCACCAGACCGACTTTGGAAATACGGAACAACTCCCGCACCCTGGCCCGACCCACCACGGTCTCCTCGACCAACGGCTTCAGTTTTCCTTCCAGGGCCTGGGTAATGTCATCCATCAGGTCATAGATGACCGTATAAAAACGCAAGTCCACCTGTTCCCGTTTGGCCAGATCCCGCGACTTGGCATCCGCCCGCACATTAAACCCGACGATGATGGCATCGGAAGCCGCCGCCAACATGACATCGGACTCATTGACACCCCCCACACCCAGGTGAATCACATTCACCCGCACCGCCGCATGGATAATCTTGCCGAGGGATTCGGCCACCGCCTCCACGGAACCCCGCACATCCCCCTTGATGATCACCCGAACCTCATCCAGGTCAGCCCGTTGAATCTGGTCAAAAATATCATCCATCTGCGGGGTATGTCTGGCCTGACCCCGCTCCTTCGATTTGCGCATACGGAAGGCGGCAATCTCTTTGGCACGGCGTTCGTCTGGAACGGAGATCAACTCATCCCCCGCATCAGGAATACCGGAAAAACCGATAATTTCCACCGGCATGGAAGGCAATGCCTCCGTGACATTCCGCCCCTTGTCATCAATCAGGCTGCGAATTTTGCCCCATTCCGTCCCCGCCACAAAGACATCCCCAACCCGCAAGGTGCCATTCTGCACCAGACAGGTGGCCACCGGTCCCCGGCCTTTGTCCAGTTTGGCTTCGACAATGGCCCCCCGCGCCCGATGATTCACATCCGCCTGCAGATCCAGCACCTCCGACTGCAACAGGATCATCTCCTCCAACGCCTCAATCCCCTGACCCGTGTGGGCCGACACCTTGACAAAGATGGTCTCGCCACCCCACTCCTCCGGCACCAACCCCTGATCCGCCAACTGTTGCGTCACCCGATCCAGATTGATCCCCTGCTTGTCAATCTTGTTGATGGCCACCACAATGGGCACCTTGGCATCCTTGGCATGGTTGATCGCCTCAATGGTCTGCGGCATCACCCCGTCATCCGCCGCCACCACCAGCACGACAATATCGGTCACATGCGCCCCACGCGCCCGCATGGCGGTAAACGCCGCATGACCGGGGGTATCCAGGAAGGTAATGCTGGACCCCTTGGCCATCGTCACCTGATAGGCACCAATGTGCTGCGTAATCCCACCAAACTCCCGCGAGGCCACGTCCGTCTTGCGAATGGCATCCAGCAGAGAGGTCTTGCCATGGTCCACATGCCCCATGACCGTCACCACAGGCGAACGGGTCTGGAGGGCACTGGCGAGGCTCGCCACATCCATCAATTCCGCATCAATGGCCGCCCCCTCGGAGACCTGCTTCGCCTTGTGCCCCATCTCCTCGACCACCAGCACCGCCGTCTCTTGATCCAGAACCTGATTGATGGTCACCATCATACCCTGCGCCATCAAACGCTTGATCACCTCGGACGATTTGACCGCCATGCGACTGGCCAGTTCTCCCACCGTAATCATGTCGGGCACAATGACCTCCCGAATGACCGGTCCCAGCGATTGGACCTCCTCCCGCCGGGCAAAACGGCCCCGCCCGGAGCCTGACCGACTGCGCCGCAGAGGAATCTGCTTCTCCTCTTCCTCCACAATACCCTTGCCCTTGTGCTTGACCTTGCCCGCCTTGAATACCACCCGCGAAGGAACCGGCACCACACTGTCCAGCTTGCGCTTTTCATCCACCTCCTGCTTTTGCCGACGCATGTCATCCAGTTGCAAAAGCCGTTTGGCGATCAAGGCATCGGTCTTTTTGCGCGCCACATCCTCGCGCTGGGCACGGGTCAACTTTTTGGCAGAAACCACCCCGTCTGCACCCACCTCCACCTCGGCACCCGCCACCGGAGGCCTCTCTGGTGGACGACGCACCACCCCTGCGGCCCCTCTGCCCGGTGCCGCCGCCCCCGCGCCCGATGGACGAACCGATGGCCGGGTAAATCCAGTCGGAGCCGGTGTCGGACCAGTCCGACCCGCACCCTGGCCATCAACCGACGCCTCCCGCATCGACGATGCGGTATCCTCCGGTCTGGGCGCGACCCCCTCCCGGCGCATCGTTTGCCCAGTGGCCCGGCGCGGTGACGCGCTCCCCTCCTCCCGCCTCGGCGGGGGTGAACCCTCCCGGCCCGCTGATGGGGCCTCCCCATCCCGCCTCGGCCCCTCTCGCCTCGGTGCCACATAGGCCCCTCTGGCGGCACCCGACGACGATGGTCTGGCAGAGACCGGCCTCTCCTCCCTGCCCTCCCCCCTCTCGGAGGAACCAACGCTCCTGACCGAGGCCGACAAACGGGCCGAGGCCATGGGACGAGGCCCCGATGATACCGAGTGGGTCAGATCCCGAACCACCGATTTTTCCTCCCCATCCACCACCGGCGCATCCACCAGAACCGCCACCACCGGACCCTCAGCCACCGGTTTGGCCGCTGACTCCCGAACCGCCTCCGGCTGCTCGGTCACCGGCGATGGCGATGGCTCAACAACCGCCGCGCCACCCGGCCTGGGTGACGATCCAGAGCTGGCCTCGACCACTGAGACAGACTCGGCCTGCGGATGGCTGCTCGACGCAACCGGCGCACCCCCCCCCGATGGCAATGGCCCAACGGATGACTCGACCTCTTCGGCCCTCGCCTTTTCTTCTGCCCGTTGCACCTGTTGTTGCTGAAAGAGGAGACGCTCTTCGTGGGTAATCGGTTCCAGAATCTGCTTGGGCTGCCCACTGCCCTGCGGGGCCACAGACCGATCCGCTGGCTGATCGGCTGATCCAGGGGATGGACCGAAAAGGCCCTCCGCTTTGCTGGTGCCGGGTATCGGCTCCTCACCCGCCTTGACAAAAGTCCTCTTCTTGCGTACCTCGACCACGACGCTCTTGCTGCGCCCATGGGAAAAATTCTGCCGAATGGAGCCTCCTTCCACCGTCTTTCTGAGTACGATACGACGAGGCGCACTCAATCGCAGCTTGCTCTCGTCATCGCCTTCGCCTTCGTCTTTCTTGATATCGCTCAAAAGAACATTCCCCACAGACTGTATAGTTTTATTAATTTTTCGACACGCCGCCCGTCTTGCACAAAGGCGGTCTGCAGCCGTCACGACATCCTGGTCCACCCAAACTCACTGCATACGACGCGAAGAGGTACCGACAGGCGCATCCCCTGGCGCGAAAAAATCCCGCCAACGCCGGGCATCATGGCGCACCCTGTCACCCATGCGCACCTCCATCACTGCCAACACCGCCACCGGACCGTTGTTGCCGCAGGCCAACCCAAACTGCTCCCGATCCAGCAACTCCCAGACATCCTCCAGGGTATACCGATGGATCAGTTGGGCCAGTTTTTGCCGCGTATTGTCCGCCGTGTCCGCCGCCAGCAGGAGAACAGGCCGCCCCCCCCCGGCCACGGCCTCGGAACAATCCCGCAGACCCCGGCGCAGACAACCCGCCCGCCGCGCCAACCCCAGCCCGTCCAGAAAGCGCGCCGACAGTGCCCTGCCCACCGACTGCAGCATGGCATCCATCTCGGTGGGAGCCACACCCCGCCGTTTCAAAAAGGCACGCAGAGGAACCGGGGAGGGGATCACGTAGACCCCTCGTCCGGGCAGACGCCCCGCCAGATCCGCCACCCAACGCCCCTGCGGATCCGACACAAACCGCAACAAATCCTGCCTGGGACGCTGCTGCCGAGTCACCGAACAGGAGCGCGTACCGCTATCGCCTGCCCGATCCGTTCGCGCCGTGACCGGATCAGCGGGTTTTTCCGGCATCATCGAACCAACCCGCTGCCGTCCGTGCTTCCAGAATCAATTTTTCCGCCCCTTCCTGGGTCAGCGCGTCCCCCACCAACTCCAACACCTCATCGGTGGCCAGGTCGGCCAAATCATCCAGGGAGAGGATCCCCTTTTCCACCAACTGCCGATCCATCCCCGCCGGCAATCCCGTCAATCGTTTCATCCGGGGATCGATGCGCGCCGCCACCTTGGCCGCCTCTTTCTCCAGGGCAGCGACCATCAAATGGTCCCGGGCGCGGGTGCGCAACTCCTGGGCAATCTCCTCGTCAAACCCCTCGATCCCCCCCAACTCCTCCAGAGGGACGTAGGCAATCTCCTCCAGGGCGGAAAAGCCCTCCTGCACCAGGGCACTGGCCACCTCCCGGTCAATATCCAACCAGGTCATGAAATTGTTCGCCAGCCCCTCAAACTCCTCGGCCCGGACCGCCTGGTCGGCCTGTTCGGTCACAATGTCGATCCGCCAGCCCGTCAATTCGCTGGCCAGGCGGACATTCTGCCCACGCCGACCGATGGCCAGCGAGAGTTGATCCGTCCCCACAATCACCTTGATGGTTTTGTCTTCCTCGTCCACCACCACCTTGGCCACCTCGGCGGGAGCCAGGGCGTTGCAAACAAAGACCGCCGGATCGGCAGACCATTCGATAATATCAATCCGCTCCCCCTGCAATTCGGTCACCACCCCCTGCACACGGGAACCCCGAACCCCCACACAGGCCCCCACGGGATCCACGTGAGAGTCGTTGGAATAGACCGCAATCTTGCTGCGAAAACCGGGATCCCGCGCCACGGACTTGATCTCGACAATGCCGTCATAGATCTCAGGCACCTCCATCTCAAAGAGCCGGGGCACCATGCGCGGATCGGTACGGGAGAGGATCACCTGCGGGCCGCGCGGTGAGTCCCGAACCTCGTAAATGTAGGCGCGAATGCGATCTCCCGGACGATAGTGCTCCCTGGGCAACTGTTGCTCGTGGGGCAGAAAGGCCGAAGCCCGTCCCAGGTCCACATGGACATTATTGCGCTCCACCCGTTTGACCAGACCGTTGATCAGTTGTCCCTGGCGATCAAAATATTCCATATAGACGCTGTTCCGCTCGGCTTCCCGCACCTTCTGGACGATCACCTGCTTGGCGGTCTGGGCGGCAATGCGCCCGAAATCGATGGGCGGCAACCGTTCGGCAATCAAATCGCCCACCTGGGCCACCGGATTCAGGCGCAACGCCTCCTCCAGCAGGATATGGGTATCCGGCCCCTCGTAGGCGTCATCCTCGTCAGAGGTCACCACCTCCCGCAGCTGGTTGATCAGGAAATCCCCGGACTTGTATTCAAATTTGACCTGAATATTTTTATGGGCACCATATTTTTTGCGGGAGGCGGTCTGGATGGCGATCTCCATCGCCTCAATGACCACTTCCCGCTTGATGCCCCGCTCGCGGGCCAATTGTTCGGCAATCTGCACAATCTCAACAGACATGAATAACGACTTCCTTGATGAAATGATTCAGTATAAAACGCCGATCGGACCTCTCTGGCCCAACGGTCCCCAGGCACCCACTCACCGTCACAAACGGGCGCATCCCGTCTCACAACGCCCTCGTCATGGATAAAAAAAAGCCGGCCTAGCCGACTTTGTATCCGAAACACAGGTCAGTCACCCTCCAGTGACCCGTCCCCTTGTTCACCTGCTGCAAGAGGACGGCGAGTCAGTCATGCTGACTATAAAACAAAAACCGACCCCTGCCAAGGGAATCCGGTTGCCACGCACAAAAAGCCCTCCACGCGAAGACGACGGCTTTCACTCTTTCGGATCTTTTGGCTCTTTGGGCACAATGAAGAGAATTTCATCGGGGTAGACCATGCCCAATTCGCGACGCGCCACCTCTTCCAGTGCCGCCGGATCCTTTTCCAGGAGGACAATTTCGTCCTTGATCTGTTGGATTCGCCTCTCCGCGAGCCGCACGTCCTCCATGGCCAACAGGTACTGTTTTTGTGTCTGTCGCCAACGGACCAGCCCCTGATCGCCAAACCACAGCAGGTATTGTACCCAGACATTGGCAACCAACAGGAAAAGCCCCAGAAAAACCCCAAAAGAGGTCGTTTTTTCTCCGTTGCTCAACCCAACTCACTCCCCAGAATGGTGGCCTTTTGGTTGTGACAGCCGATCATCGACACCCTTCCTTGCAAATCACCGTGACCGACACCCCTCCCTTGAGGCACAATGAACGCTTTGATCACTCCAACGCAAGGGATGATGAACAGCATGGCACACGATCCCGCTTTCGACCCGGATCCCTCTGTGGACCAGGACTCCACCGCGCGCGCCTTTCTGCGTTTTGCCTTGGCGGCCAACGTCCTGCGTTTCGGCCAGTTCCAGACCAAGGCCGGACGCACCACCCCCTATTTTTTTAATGCAGGCCAGTTTCACAACGGCACCCTGCTGGCGCAAGTGGGGATCTTTTACGCCGATACCCTGATCCAATCCCGCATCCCCTTCGACATGCTGTTCGGTCCCGCCTACAAGGGGATTCCCCTGGCCACGGTGACCGCCACCGCCTTGTCGCAACGCCACCACCGGGAGATTCCCATCGCCTACAACCGCAAGGAGGCAAAAGACCACGGCGAAGGCGGCTCCCTGATCGGTGCCCCCCTGCACGGTCGGGTCATCATCATCGATGATGTCATCAGTGCCGGCACCTCCGTCTACGAATCCGCCGAATGGATCCGCCAGTCCGGTGCCCAATTGGCGGGGATCCTCATCGCCCTGGATCGACAGGAACGGGGCAGCCACAGCCCGGTCAACGCCGTGCGCGAGGTGGAAAACCGGCTGGCCGTCCCCGTGCGGGCCATCGCCTCCCTGGACGATTTGCTGATCCTCCTGGAACAGACCCCGGAACTGGCCCAACACCTGCCTGCCATCCAGGCGTACCGGGCACGCTACGGGGCCTGAGAACCCTCCTAACGACAGTGCCGCAAGGCCAGGACCGCCTTGGTGCTCCCCTTGAGGGGAACGGTGTATTTGAACATGGACTTGCCGTTTGAAAAAGAGACAATCATCCTGGTATGTTTTCCCAACATGTTCAACAAACCCTGCGTGTTCTCCAGATATTGCCAACGCCAATAATTATCCTTGGCAGCGGCATCGGCGACAAAGTTGATATCCTTCGGTTTTTCCTGATCAAACTGGATGCGCACCTTTTTCATGGCCAGACCGATGCGCGACTTTTCGGTAAACATCTCCCCGAAATATTGATCGGAAGGAAACAAAGCCAGGATGGCCGCTGGTTCCTGATCGCCCTCATGCAATAAAATTTCCAATTTGCAGGTGCCCTCCACCTTGCGCACCGTGTACCGCCCACTTTTGTAGGTCTCCTTGGCCTGCAGATCGCCCCATGGCACCATCACCAGCAAACTCAGCAAGATAAGCGAAAAGCGCATGTCCAAATCCTCCTTTTCGTCCAATTTTTTGACGTGCCAACCCCGATCGTTGCAACGCCCGGCGCGACGCCCTTCCCCCGCCATCCAAGACAGGCCTGGCCCCCTTTCTGAAAAAATAAACCAAGACAGGGTTCCGTTTGGTGGCTCTTGTGGTAGCCTATCGATTATTCTGTTGTCAATCGATGGATCCCGATGGATCCCAACGGCCATCCGCACCATCATGGCGGTAACGGGGCCTCTCTTTCAACCTTCTTTTTTTCTGGAATGCTGAAAAATGGTGCAACAAACTGAAAAACAAGCAAAAAAAATGGCGATATTCCACCAGATGCCGCCATCGCGCATCCTGATCCTGGATGGGGCCATGGGCACCATGATCCAAAGGCATCCGTTGACAGAGGCCGATTTTCGAGGCGATCGTTTTATCCATCATCCGCAGGATGTACAGGGCAACAATGATCTCCTTTCCTTGACCCGTCCAGACATTATCCTCGCCATCCATACCGCCTACCTGGAGGCGGGGGCGGATATTCTGGAGACCAACACCTTCAATGCCAATGCCATCTCCCTGGCCGACTATGGCATGGCGTCACTGGCCTATGAACTGAACCAGGCATCGGCGCAGTTGGCCCGCGACGCTGCCGACCAGGCGGAGGCGGCCAACCCCGATCAGCCCCGTTTTGTCGCCGGTATTCTAGGCCCCACCAACCGCACCGCCTCCCTCTCCCCCGATGTCAACAATCCCGGTTTTCGCAATGTCACCTTTGCGGATCTGTACGCCGCCTACACCACCGCCATCGAGGGGCTGGTGGATGGCGGGGTGGATCTGCTGATGGTGGAGACCATCTTTGACACCTTGAACTGCAAGGCGGCCCTGTTTGCCATCGCCGACTATAACGCCAAACGGAGCGAACCCCTGCCCATTCTGATCTCTGCCACCATCGCCGATCAGAGCGGTCGCACCCTCTCCGGGCAGACGGTGGAGGCCTTTTGTCACTCGGTGGCCCATGCCCGTCCCCTCAGTATCGGCTTGAACTGTGCCCAGGGGGCCGACCAGATGCGTCCCTATCTCCTGGAGCTGGGCCGTCTCACCGGTGCTCTGGTCTCCGCCCATCCCAACGCCGGTCTGCCCAACGAATTGGGGGGATATGACGAAACCCCCGCCGCCATGGCGGCCAAAATAGGGGAGTTTGCCCGCTCCGGCCTGCTCAATATTGTCGGCGGCTGCTGCGGGACCACCCCCGATCATATTCGCGCCATCGCGGAGGCGGTCCGGGGAGTGCCCCCCCGCATTCCGGTCGCCCCCCCGCCCGCCTGTCGGTTGAGCGGTCTGGAACCCTTCAATATCACCCCGGAGAGCCTCTTTGTCACCATTGGCGAACGGACCAATGTCGCCGGTTCCCGCCTGTTTGCCCGTCTGATCCTCGAAGAGCAGTATGAGGCCGCCCTGGATATCGCCCGCAAGCAGGTGGAAGACGGAGCCAATCTGATCGACATCAACATGGACCATGCCCTGTTGGATTCGGTGACCGCCATGACCCGTTTTTTGCACCTGGTGGCCTCCGAACCCGACATCAGCCGGGTGCCGATCATGCTGGACTCCTCCAACTGGGCGGTCCTGGAGGCCGGGTTGCAGTGCATCCAGGGGCGGGGGGTGGTCAACTCCATCAGTCTCAAGGAAGGGGAAGAGACCTTTCTGACCCAGGCCCGTCTGGTCCAACGGTATGGAGCGGCCGTCCTGGTCATGGCCTTTGACGAACAGGGTCAGGCGGACACCCTGGAGAGACGGCAGACCATCTGCCAGCGTGCCCATCGCCTCCTCACCGAACAGGCGGGCTTTCTGCCGGGGGAGATCATCTTTGACCCCAATATTTTTGCCGTGGCCACCGGCATCGAGGCCCACAACCGGTATGCCGTGGATTTTTTCCAGGCCATTCGCTGGATCAAGGCCACCCTGCCCGGTGCCCTGATCAGCGGCGGGGTGAGCAATGTCTCCTTCTCCTTTCGCGGCAACCCGGTGGTGCGGGAGGCCATGCACGCCATCTTTCTCCATCATGCCATCGCGGCGGGCATGGATATGGGGATCGTCAACGCCGGGCAGTTGCCCCTCTACCAGGAGATTCCCCCTGAACTGCGGCACCGGGCCGAAAATGTCCTGCTGGACCAGGGTGAGGAGGCCACCGAGCGACTGCTGGAGGTGGCAGAAACCCTCAAGGCCACCACCGGCCAGGAGATCGACCGGACGGTCGCGTTGGCCTGGCGGCAGGCCCCCGTGGCCGAGCGTCTCGTCCATGCCATGGTCAAGGGGATCACCGAGTTTATCGAGGCGGATGTCGAAGAGGCCCGACTGGCCGCCTCCCACCCCCTGGCGGTGGTCGAGGGACCGCTGATGGCCGGGATGGACCGGGTGGGCACCCTCTTCGGATCGGGTGAGATGTTTCTCCCCCAGGTGGTCAAGAGTGCCCGCGTGATGAAACAGGCGGTGGCCTGTCTGCTGCCCTACATGGAGGCCGCACCGGGGGCGCAGGCCGACACCCGCAAGGGGCGCATCCTGCTGGCGACGGTCAAGGGGGATGTGCACGATATTGGCAAAAATATTGTCAAGGTGGTCTTGCAGTGCAACCATTTTGAGGTGATCGATCTGGGGGTGATGGTGGCGGGCCAGACGATCATCCAGCAAGCCCGCGAGGCACAGGTGGACATGATTGGCCTCTCCGGGTTGATCACGCCGTCGCTGGAGCAGATGGCCCTGCTGGCGCAGGAGATGCAACGGCTGGGATTGACCATCCCGCTGCTGGTAGGGGGGGCCACTACCTCGCCATTGCACACGGCGATCAAGATTGCACCGCAGTATGCCGGTCCGGTCGTGCAGGTCAAGGATGCCTCCCAGGCGGTGAGCATTGCCTCCAAACTGATGCACCCGCAGGAGCGCATCCCGTTCATCGCCGAGTTGCGGACCTCCCAGGAGCGGTTGCGCCACAATTACAGTCAGCGCAAGGCGCAGGGGCGTTCCATCCCCCTCCTCCAGGCCCGGACGCGCCGCCCCCGCCTGGACTGGGCCACCACCCTGCCCGCCGCGCCCCGCACCCTGGGGGTGCAGGATGTCACCCCGACGCTACGCGACTTGCGACCTTTTATCGACTGGACGCCGTTTTTCCACACCTGGGAGATGAGCGGCCGTTATCCAGAGATCCTCTCCGACCCCAAGAGTGGCACAGCGGCCACCCGACTGTTTCAGGATGCGCAGGCGTGGCTGGCACGGATCGAGGCTGAAAATCTGCTCCAGGCCAGGGGGATATTCGGGCTGTTTGCCGCCCAGGCCACC
>CAIWLA010000050.1 GCA_903913345.1 uncultured Magnetococcales bacterium
CTGGAGCAGGTGGGGTTGACATGCAACAAAAACGCCATTCCCAACGATCCCCGCAGTCCCTTTGTCACCTCCGGGATTCGCCTGGGCACACCGGCGGCCACCAGTCGGGGCTTCGGGGCCGAGGAGTTTCGGGAGGTGGGCCGCATGATCGTGCGCATCCTGGATACCATCGCCGAAAACCCGACCGGCGATCCGGCGGTGGAGATGGATGTCCGGCAAGAGGTGGAACGGCTCTGCCGGAGCTTTCCGATTTATGCGTAAGCGGTGATGCCTCGAATGCCTTGATCATCGTTTGGGCCAAAACGGGTGCTCTGCCCCCGGCCCCACCAGGGATGATCCCCTGGATCCCCAATAGATGAAAAGGATTAAGAAAAAATGGACACTTTGGAGTAAACGATGAACCTTGCCGAAAAGATTCAGAGTGGCATACACCGTTTGCCAGAGCCGTTGGTCCAAGAGGTGTTGGACTTTATCGGCTACCTGGAATTCCGCCATCAGTTGATGGAACCAAACATCCGTCGTCATGGCCAACGGAACGGTGATCAAATGGCTGTACAATCCATTGCGGCGTTCCGAGGTAGTGGCCAGGGCGGAGGAACAGAACGTCTATTGGCGGATCGTCAGGCCGATTTTGAGCAGGAAGTATGAGTGGTTTTTTGCTTGACACCTCGGCGTTGTTGGCACTGCGTGACGACGAATCCGGTGCGGCGAGAGTGGCCGAACTGCTCAATGATGCCGCTGCGGGGGGAGAAACATGCCACGGGTGTTTTATCTCTTTGATGGAAATACTTTACCGTGTCTGGAAAGATGAAGGAGAAACCGCCGGACGCCAAGCCTATCTCCATTGCCTTGATTTGCCTATCCACTGGATTCATGAGTCGTCATCGCTTTTGGAAACCGCAGCCCGCATCAAGGCTACTCACTCCCTTTCTCTGGGGGATGCCTGGATTGCCGCAGCGGCTTTGGAGGTTGGCGCAATACTGGTACATAAAGATCCAGAGTTTGAAAACTTGCTTGATCCACTCCAGGAACGGCTACCTTACAAATCATAAGCGATGTAAAAAAAAGGAGATGATCCTGTTGCCAATCGCGCAACCTGCTTGCTTCGCAATAACACTCGTAAAATCCCTTGTTTGTCAGACCGTCCCATACTACACTCCCCCTCATATTTCATTTTCTGTTGGCGGGTGGTTTTCATGCGTCGTGCCTCGTTTTTTTTCTCTGCACTGTTCGTTGTCGGCCTGCCACTGGTCGCCAACGCCCTCACCCTGGGCGAATGGCGGGTGGTCAGCCAGCCCGGCCAGCCGTTTCAGGCCAAAGCCGATCTGATGCTGGACGACAAGGAGACCATCCAATCCCTTACCATCGGCTCAGACCGTGACTATGCCCTGATCCACATTGCCCGCCCGGACGGCGTGGACCGTCTGACTGTCCAGATCAAACAGGAGGGCGAGCAGGCCATCGTATGGTTGAAAAGCCCTGTGGTCATGCGTCACCCCGATGCGGTCATTCTGCTGCGCATTGCCTCCAACCAGCACACCTATCTCCCCTTTTTTCGGATGCCCGCCACCGAGGTCTCCCCCGCCACGGTGACCGAACCCGCCCGCCCAGGGAGACGGCAAACGGCCACCACCAGAGCGAAAACCGTCGAAAAAACCGCGACAACGCCAAAGGAAACGGCGGATTCCGAATCGACAGAGATCCCGCAGACCGGCGACCAGAAAACCGGCGACCAGAGGAAAAAATATGGTCCCGTGCGATCCGGGGAGACCTTGACATCCATTGCCCATACCGTGGCCCGGGGAACGGGCGTCCCCCCTATTCAGGCCGAGACCGCCATCTGGCAACACAATCCTGAGCAGTTTACCCTGCACAACATGAATGGTTTGAAGATTGGAGGGTTGCTGGTCATCCCCTCCCTGGAGGAGATGGCCCGGATCAATCCAGACGAGGCCCAACGTCTGTGGAACAATCATGTTGCGGAATGGCAAAAACCCGTTGCCCAACGCAAACCCAGCCCGCTCCCCCTCCCGGTTCCGCCCACTGGTGCCACCACGCCGGACGCACGAACGGAAAACAGCCAGCGGACCCCAACCGCACCACTGCCCAACCCCAATCGTCCCGTCAAAGCGGAACCCAACCCGCTGCATCAAATCGTCGGTCAGCTGCAATCCATCCTCTCCCTGTTGGAAAAACATCAAACCCAATTGGAAACCTTGACCCAACGGGTATCGGCACTGGAAGGCAACCAGGATTTTGTCAAGAAGATTGATCAGCGATTATCGAATTTGGAAGAACATTTTAAATGATCGACCTTGATCATCCTGAAACGGGGGGCTTCGCCCCCGACCCCCACCAGGGGGATAATCCCCCTGGACCCCTGATACATTGAAAAGATTTAAAAAATGTGGATGAATAACCGTTTCATTCGCAATCGGCATAAAAGTATTCAAACTCCTGCTCGCGAAAGAGCGGATCCACCGACTGGTTCCAACGGCTTTGGTAGGCGTCGAGCATCCGTTCGGCGGGGGTGATGCCACTCTCGGCCACCTGGAACAGATGTTTGAGATAGATGCTTTCATCACAACCCCGCTCGTTGCAATGACCCTGCCTCTCCAGACCGGCCTTGGACAGGGGGAGGATCTGCTCGGCCAGATCCCGCAAGGTGCGTTGCCGAGGGATGGGGGTGTGCAGGGCCAGACGGGGCACCTCCCGATGGATGCGCGCCCGATCTTCGACCGACCAGTCGGCCACCAACCCCCAGGCGGCCTCCAGGGCCTGCTCGTCATAGAGCAATCCCTTCCAGAAGGCTGGCAGGGCACACAAGGTGGCCGAGTTGCCCGCATCGGCCCCCCGCAACTCCAGATAGCGTTTCAAGCGGACATCCGGGAAGAGGGTCGAGAGATGGACCTCCCAATCCGCCAGGGTCGGATGCTGCCCAGGCAAGGCCGGCAACCGGCCCGCCAGAAAGGCGCGAAACGGGACACCGCCCGATGGATGATATTGGCCATGCCGATAGACAAACAGCATGGGCACATCCAGGGCATACTCGGCATAGCGGGCAAAACCGAAGGCAGGCTCAAAGACCAGGGGCAGCCCGCCACACCGGTCGGGATCGGTATGCCGCCAGATTTCCGACCGATAGGAGAGAAAACCGTTGGGGCGTCCCTCCAGAAAGGGGGAGTTGGCAAACAGGGCGGTGGCCAGGGGTTGCAAGGCCAGGGAGAGACGAAATTTTTGCACCATGTCCGCCTCGCTGGCAAAATCCAGGTTGGCCTGCACCGTGGCGGTCCGGGTCATCATGTCCAGACTCAACGCCCCTTTGGTGGGCAGATAACGACGCATCTCCCGATAGCGGCCCTTGGGCATCCAGGGGATGGCCGCAAAAGG
Source organism: uncultured Magnetococcales bacterium (assembly GCA_903913345.1). Lineage (GTDB taxonomy): Bacteria > Pseudomonadota > Magnetococcia > Magnetococcales > Magnetaquicoccaceae > Magnetaquicoccus. Next base: position 3,391 of record CAIWLA010000050.1, read on the forward strand.
CCATTTGGGCTGGGCACCCACCCCCAGAAAGGCCACATCCATGCCGGCACACACCTCGCCGAGCTGTTGCAAATGGTCGTTGATCTCGTCCTGGGTGGCATGAATGGTCTGCAGGGGGGCACCCGACAGTTCCAACTGACCGCCGGGTTCCAGGGTGACACTTGCCCGACTCTGGGCAGACTCCCCCTTGATCAGGGCAATGGGGTGGTCAAGCTCAGAAACCAGGGTCCAATCAAAGCGGGCGGCCATCCCTTCCA
>CAIWLA010000051.1 GCA_903913345.1 uncultured Magnetococcales bacterium
ATTAAAAGAGAGGGTGCTTATGCATCCCGCATCGTCTGCACAAACCGCTGAAACAACGGATGGGCATCGTGGGGACCGGGAGAGGCCTCTGGATGATATTGAACGGAAAAGACCGGGGCCTGTCGATGGGCCACCCCCTCCACCGTGCCGTCAAACAGGGACTCATGGGTCACCTGCAACGTCTCTGGAAGACCCTCCCGGCGGACCATGAAACCATGGTTTTGGGCCGTCACCTCCACCCGACCGCTGTGCAGATCCAACACCGGATGATTGCCCCCCCGATGGCCGAATTTCATCTTTTCCGTGGTGGCCCCCAGGGCCAGGCAGAGCATCTGGTGGCCCAGGCAGATGCCAAACAGGGGCTTGCCCGCCGCCACCAGGGCCGCAATGGTCCGAATGCCATGCTTGACCGCATCCGGGTCACCCGGACCGTTGGAGAGAAAGACCCCGTCCAGTGGCATGGCCAAAATTTCCGCCGCCGTTGTTGTCCCAGGCAATACCGTCAATGTGCATCCCGCACTGACGAGAGAGCGCAAAATATTCCACTTGACCCCAAAATCGAGCACCGCCACCCGGAAGGGCATCCCATCGGCTCGCCCACCCGCCCCCGCCGGTTCCACCCCACGCCACAGATCCGGCTTCCAGGCCAACAATCCCTCCGTCCAGGGGTGCGGCTCCGTACAGGCCACCTCTCCGGTCAGATCCATCCCTGCCAGCCCTGGCCAGGCCCGCGCCCTGGCCAACAAAAGGGACTGATCCCATTCCAGGGTCGATAAGACGCCCCGCTGCGCACCCGTCTCCCGCAAATGGGTCACCAACATCCGGGTGTCAATCCCCTCGATGGCCGGAATGCCATGCCGACGCAAAAAGGATCCCAGACTCTCCCGGGACCGCCAGTTGGAGGGGATGCGCGAGGATTCCTTGATGACAAAACCTCGAATCCAGGGCCGGGACGACTCCATATCCTCTGGATTGATCCCGACGTTGCCGATCTGGGTATAGGTCATGGTAACAATTTGACCGGCATACGAGGGATCGCTCATGATCTCCTGATAGCCGGTCATGGAGGTGTTGAAACAGACCTCCCCCACCTGCTCCGTCATCGCTCCAACGGAATATCCCTCAAAACGACTGCCATCCTCCAACACCAGAACGGCTTTCTCTCTCACCATGGGAATCCCTCCTGCCTATTCCTGAACGGCCTGCATGTTGGTGTACAAACGTTCGGGAGCCAAAAAAACAAAATGATTTTTGCCAAAGCCAATCTTGTCTCCCGCACTGATCTCCTTGGGCACCAGAGGGCGCAACGTCAGTGCATTGACCGATGTGCCATTGGACGAACCCAAATCGCTGAGCCACATTTTGCCCTCCTTGATCTCCAGACGGGCATGTTGCTTGGAAATGGTCGGATCATTCATCCGCACATCGGACAAAGCCGCGCGACCGATCACGAACACCTCTGCCCCCTCCGTGGAGGCCGGATTTTTGGCGAGGGGAAAGAGACTGCCCGTCAGAGGACGCGACTTCCGGCCCTGACCGCCGGAAGGCAATGGACGGGCGGTCAGCACCTCTCCCTCTTCCCGCTGCCAGATCGCCCCCGGAAAAAAGTCCGCCCCCACCAAAACCGGATACCGCACCAACGCCTTGAACGCCTCCTGGTTGTGGCTCCGGCAATACTGTTTCAAATGGACAAAATCAAACCGACCCAGGGCATCGGTCAAATCCTCCAGGAGGATCGGCATCGGCTCCTCTTCCGGTGGTTCCGTCTCCAATGGCCGGATCAACAGGCGGTACAGAGAGGGGGGCCAGACCAGCAAAAATTGAAATCGCCCCAGTTTGATTTTGTCCCCGTCCCGCAACACCACCCCCTTCCCGAAGACCGGCACGCCATTGACGACCGTGCCATTGGTCGACAACCGGTCTTCCAGACGGAAAGTCCGCCGTTCGTAAAAAATATCGGCATGTTCACCAGAGATGGAATAATCCGGGATGACGATGTCATTGGTGCTGGATCGACCAATCCGAAACTGTTTTTGACCCGTCATCTGCTCCATTGGCACGACCAATGGATAGAGACTTTCGTGAATGCCCGTCTCCGCACTCTCTTCCGCCAGGGCGTCATGAGGGGCCGATTGGAATGGAATCGTGACCGCCCGGTTATCCTTGGCCCGTTCCACAAACTCACCGGCAAACCGTCCCACCCCCACCAGGCAGGGGTTGCGGATATTATCCAAAAAAACGGGCAGACCCACCTCTTCGGCGTACCGTCTCAACTCCGACCGTCTGACCCGTCCGAACAGGTTGGAGAGGGATTCCAGAATGGTTTTCGGCATGGGGATCCTGTTTTAAAAAAGGGATATCTCAACACCACGGCCCGGTCCGTATGGGCACCTGCTGCAAGGCGTTGTGCAACTGCATCAAAAAGTGCGGGCGCGTGATCTCCTGGGCACCAAAACTCAGGAGATGGGCGGTGGTCATCTGACAATCGATCAGGTGATAGGCCTCGTTGCGCAACCGCTCCACCAACGCGGCAAAGGCCACCTTGGAGGCATCTGGATAGCGATGAAACATCGACTCCCCGAAAAAACAGCCTCCCAGGGCGATGCCATACAACCCCCCGGCCAACACCGGCGGTTCTGCCCTCCGGGTCGGGAGACCATCCGCCGGAGAGACCGCCAGCCAGACCTCCACCGAATGGGCATAACCCAGGCGATGCAATTGAATATAGGCATGTTCCATCTCGGCGGTAATCCAGGTGCCCGTGGCCTGCCGGGCCTGGCCACAGCCACGGATCACCGCTGCAAAGGCCCAGTCAAAGGTGACAGCAAACCGCTGACGACGCAAGGTCTTGCGCACGCTGCGCGACAGATGAAACC
>CAIWLA010000052.1 GCA_903913345.1 uncultured Magnetococcales bacterium
AAGAAAAAAACTAAGTACGCCATCAAAAATTTATGGACATTGTTGATTTTTATGCCACTCATGATCTCTTTAAGAGACCCTAGTGGGGTATAGTGTCTCAGTCCAGGAACCAACTCTGGCTCATATGCAGAATCGATGAACAGTACAATTCGAGACCAGTTATTTGGCATGCCATGTATGCCTTTCAGAGGATGAAGAAAGACGGACATGAATCGTGTTCCCGTGGCTCGCATCCACACCCCGATGAGAAATAATGCAGCAACAAAGGCCATCGCTACGCCAACCCCCTCACATGCCAGAACGATCGTCTTTATTACCATCCATGCTACCACCATCGACATTACTCCCACTACCAATCCCTCTATTACCCCCTCCACCGCCCCATCTGTCCATCCCTTTGCCACCCCAGCTACCACTCCTGCCACCACCACCATTATATTCGTTACCACTACTGCTTCTTTTATCGATACCGGTTTCATTTCCACTACGGCCACCAGCACCACACCAACAATGATAAAAATTGATACGACTACAAGAAATGCACGCACCAGTAACGGCCAATCTGTATAATAGCTCAACAATAAATCAGACATGACGGGAAGGCACGCGAGCGTAATAACAGTAGCGAGCAGCACTACACTTAAAATGCGCTGACGGTTGGATTCTGGAGTGCTATGATTGTCTAAGAGCAGATATGTCAGAAACCACTCAGCCCCTTTTTCTTCGGATTTACCAGAACGCATCAGCAGTAAGGGAACGGTACAGGTACTGATCAGCAGGTACCCCCAGTGAGTATCGCTGGTACATGCCAGCCACCAATAGAGAACGACCGCTGCCACTGTCTCAGCGACGGCACACACAGAAACGATGCCTTTGTCAACAGACTCAGGGGTGGAGTACCACTGCCAATTCTTGGTAACAGATCCTTGAGACTTCTGGAATTTTTCGCTCATCGGAACAATCAACCTTATACGTTGAAGTATTTTTAATTTTTCACTTTCCGCCATTCAGCATAAAAACGAAACTAATTTTTTATGGTGCCAAAAACAGCGCAACCGGATAGGCATCGATCAAATGACGCGCCGACGATAAGAGATCCGGTTCCTGCCCCTGATCTGCATCATCATTATTGTATTTATCCGGCCTTTGTTTGTATATTGCTCGTATTTTTCTGTTTTCCGTCATCGTTCATGACTTTTCCACTCCGTAGGATTAATCGCTTGGCTTGAATGAACGCTACCAATAGCCCAAGTGATTTGGTGGCCTCTGTGAGTTCGCCAAGCCCAGTAAAAGCGACATGATACATTCCGTTGTTGTTTCTTGCCTTGATAATGCCCTCGATGTCGATCTCGTGACGTTCTTCCCGTCCAAGAGTGACCCACTCCAGATGTATGGCAACAGTCGCCCCTGTGTCCATCAGAGGTTCATTCGGTTTGGCCATAAAGGAACACCCTCCCATGCTCACATCATGAATATCTGGTTCTATCACGAAACAGCCAGCTTCACGAGTAATTCGAATAGAGGTATCTGTATCGATTGCAACAGCTCTGAAGCATTCCCGTTGTCGCCCAATTTTTGTGAGTTTCTTTGGGTAAGATATTGCCAATCCGATATCAACATCAGACACCACGGACAGATCCGCTCGGTAATGCCAGCCACTGGACGGGAACATCACGGTCAGTTTCTGTCCTGCCTTCATTATATCTTTATTTGGAACAGGCAGCATATTGTAGATAACAAGCAGAGGATCCGGCTTTTTTTCAGACTTGGCTTTTGTTGATGCGTGCGGCCATAGCACTGCTTTGGTTTGTTGGTGTTTTATATTGTGCGATTGAGAAGGTTTCACTCTTGACGGTTGTGGTTTTTCCACTCTGAACGGTTGAGGTTCTTCATTGCTCGATTTTATCTGACAGTAATAGCTTATCCCGCGTTCATCTCTCCTGAAATACACACCATCTTCTTTTCCATAAATATCAGAAATGAGTTTATTGATTTTATCTGGGTCTGTAATAATGGACTCAGTCTGATCGAAATCAGTTATCATATTAGGCGGATTTGGATCAGTGTCAGGTCTTTTGCTGATTTTTTGTCCACCTCCAGTTTTCGAGAATATTCCAGAGAATATTCCAAAAATCTTTTTTGATTCACAAATTACCTTCCCAAGGAGTGTTTCGTTTGACCAATTTTCTTCGGATTCATTTGTTGACATTACTTGATCTCCCACATACGGCGTAGGGCGTGTTGACATTCAAGCACTCATTCAAGCCAAATCATTATGCAGGACAGAATGACCATACCCGAAAAGTTCCTGTTCAGTTTTTCGTGGCGCGTTGCAATGTGACGGAACTGATTAATATGGTTAAAGAATAGCTCAACAAGGTTACTTACGCCAATGTGCACCGGTACGGGCAATCCAGAGAACTGCCTCGACCATATTATTATCTCCTGTGGGAGATAATAACGGATTCGATTATTGAATGTCAGTACGCACCAACCATCCTGACGATTCAAGCAGCATGCAAAGCGTTTAAAAACCAAGAGATTCTCTCTGTACTGGCTGTTTCGGAGCAATCAAACAACTTTCTAGCAATGTTATCACCGTGTGAAAAAGATGTCAATGATCATTATCGTTGTCCAGATTTTTTTACGACAGAAATTCCGATAGAATCTGTTTAACAGTTGTAAATACTATACTTTCAAGCGGGCTGAATCCGCCAAAAAGGGCGAGTTTGATGAGTCAAAGATCCTTATATCTTAAAATAACAGTATTACCATGCAGAAACACACTATAAACTCTTTTTATGCCATTTCCAAGGACGGCACCATGCACTCAACCACATCTTTTTCCTCTCGGTCGAGCGGTATGAACGACCCCGGTCGGTCTACAGGAAGAGGTACCAGGCTCCGCACCGAACTCCACCAGGGAGAGGATCCCCTTTGGTTCGCCATACAACGCCTTCCATGTCGGGCGCGGTTTAAACCGTGTGTTTCTCTTTTTTTACTTGTGCTCATGGATAAAAATTTTCATGATGGCCCTCGTTCCTCTATCGGTTTCTGTTCGCGCCCTTTTTTCCTCTCGCTGCGGTGAGGAAGCGTTTTGTCTCCCTTTTATGGCCATCCTGGTTTCCGCATGAATCTTTTCTCTCTCTTGATGCCGAAGCGGTTGTTGACCCGTATTCTGCTCCTCCTCCAGGGGGTTGTCCTGGTCTCCATGCTCCTGATCTTCTGGGTGGGTGGCGAACAAAATCCGTTGCAGGAGGCGGCCACCAACTGGACCATTATCGGGTCGATCATCGGGACGATGACGGTGTTCGTTTGGCTGGTGCTGCGGGCACTGTTGCGACCCGTACAACAGTTGGCCACGGACCTGCGTACCTGGCACACCGATCGGACCGGAGACGGCTGGTTTCGGCCACCACCCGGAACCAGTCAGGAAATTCTCTGGATCCACGACGCCATTCAGACCCTGCTGCAGGACAAGGAACGGGAGAGTGCCCTGCTGGAAGAACGGGTCACCCAACGGACCCAGGATTTAAACCGAGCCAAAGAGGAAGCCGAGGCCGCCAACCGCTCCAAAAGCGAGTTTTTGGCCAACATGAGCCATGAAATTCGTACCCCCATGAACGCCATCATCGGCTTGACCGATCTGGCTCTCCATATGCACCCACCGCCCAAATTGGCCAATCACCAGTCCAAGGTGTTGCATGCCTCCCGTGCCTTGCTGCGCATTCTCAATGATATTCTTGACTTTTCCAAAATAGAGGCGGGCAAGCTGGCCCTGGACCCCGTGCCGTTCAGTCTGCATTCCCTGTTTGACAATCTGGGCGACCTCTTTCGCCAACCGGCGGCCGACAAAGGGGTGGAATTGAACCTCTCCATTGTCGCCACCGTTCCCGCCCGTTTGATCGGTGACGATGCGCGCATCGAGCAAATACTGGTCAACCTGATCAGCAATGCCATCAAGTTTACCGAAAATGGGGAGATCGATGTCCGCGCCGTGGCCATGGACAAGACCGACGACCAATTGCGGCTGGTCTGTTCGGTGCGGGATACCGGCATCGGCCTCTCCAATGAGCAGATGGCGGGGCTGTTCGAGCCGTTTGTGCAGGCGGACAGCTCCACCACCCGCAAACATGGGGGCACCGGGCTGGGCTTGAGCATCTGCAAGCGGTTGGTGGAGATGATGGGTGGCCGGATCGAGGCCGAAAGTGTATTGGGGCGGGGAAGCATCTTTTTTTTCTCGGTGATGATGGGGATTCATGAGGCGGAAGCCCCCTCCGAAATGGTCCCGCCCAAGGAGTTGCAATCACTGCGTATCCTGGTCGTCGATGACAATGAGACCGCCCGGCTTATCTTGTGGGAATATTTGCGCGGATTCCAGAACCGCCCCATCGTGGTGGATTCCGGGCGACGGGCATTGGCAGCGGTGCAGACCGCCTGTCAAAAGGGGGCACCGTTCGATCTCCTGTTTGTCGATCATCGGATGCCAGAGATGAGTGGCCTCGAAACCATTCAGCAGGTGATCCGCCAGGTATCCGCCTGTCCGCCCGTGACGGACGATGTGCCACCCCATCCCCTGCCCAAAATGATCATGTTGACCGCCTTTCACAGCGACGAGCTTAAAAAACAGGCGGGGGCGGCGGGGGTGGATCGACTGCTGCAAAAACCCATTGGCCGCTCCGAACTGTTCAATGCCATCATGGACGTTTTTGGACGCAATGATGCCAAAATAGAGCGATACAAGCGCGATGAGCAGGCCAACATGGCCGAAATCATGCAAAAAATAGGCGGTTCACGGGTTCTGCTGGTCGAAGACAACGGCATCAACCGTGAAGTGGCACGGGGGGTGTTGGAACAGGTCGGCATTCGGGTGGAAGAGGCCTACAATGGTCAGGAAGCGGTCTGGATGGTGGGCAAAACCCGGTATGATGCCGTATTGATGGATATTCAGATGCCGATCATGGATGGCATTACCGCCACCCAGCTGATTCGGCAGGATCGCCGGTGCCAGGGGTTGCCCATTATTGCCATGACGGCCCATGCCCTGGATGGGGATCGGGAAAAGAGTTTGGCGGCGGGCATGAATGTGCATATCACCAAACCGATCGACAATGACATGCTCTATGCCACCCTGCTGGCCTGGATCAAACCCAGGGAACGACTGCCTGTTGTCTGGCCACTCTCTGAGCAACCGGCTTTGTCCGAGGATATCCTGCCCTGTCTGCCCGACACCCTGCCGGGCATGGATGTGGCGGCGGCCTTGCGACGGCTCCATGGCAATCAGCGCATGTTGTTGTCTCTGTTGTGGGAATTCCATCGGGATTTTTCCCAGACCGCCGAGCAACTGGCCACGGCCTTGGACCACAACCAACGGCGGGAGGATCGAAAACAGGCCGAACGGCTGATCCATGCGGTCAAAGGGATTGCCGGCAACCTTTCGGCCATGGAGCTGTTTGCGGCGGCCAAACAGTTGGAAGAGTCCCTGCGCACGGAAGAGTCGGAGGGCTGGAAACCCAGGCTCCAGACCTTTTCCCTGGCCCTGAAACGGCTGTTGACCGCGATTGAAACCCTGCCGCCACGCCCGGACTGGATCGACAGGGCACCGGTCGGGCCGATCACCCATGCCCGGTTGGACAAGGCGCAGACAGCCACCCTGGTGCAACAGTTGGCGGCGTGTCTCGTGGCCCAGGATGCCCAATCGCAGCCCCTCTTTGAGCAACTCAACCGGTTATTGGCCGGTGTATCGCCCGCCACGGATGAACAACTGGGATGGCTGGGGGCACATTTAAACCAATTTCACTTTCAACAGGCTTATGACACACTGATCGTATTGATGGAAATACTGGAGATCCCAGGGATCGATCACCCTTTATGAGGATGTTCCCGCAGACGATATCCCAGGTTGCGGACGGTTTCGATGGCGTCGCCGATGGCACCCAGTTTTTCCCGCAGACGCTTGACATGGACATCCACCGTGCGGGTCTGTACGGCGGTGTTGTTGAGATTCCAGACCTTGGTCAGCAGGGTGTCGCGGGATTGCACCCGGCCCTTGTTGGTCAGGAGGAGATCCAGCAATTTGAACTCCATGGAGGTCAGAAAAATCTCCTGTTCCGCAATCCAGACCTGATGCCGGGTGCGGTCCATGGTCAGGAGACCGAAGACCGCCAGCGACTCGTCTTCCGGTCGGGCGGGGGTGTGACTGCGACGCAAAATGGCCCGGATGCGCAGCATCAGCTCCCGGACATGGAAGGGTTTGACCACATAGTCGTCCGCCCCCAGTTCAAAGCCGACCACCCGGTCGGTATCTTCGCTTTTGGCACTGAGAAACAGGATGGGCGTGGCGCGGGTGCGCTCGTGCAGACGGAGGCGATGACACACTTCGATTCCAGACATGCCGGGCAGCATGATGTCCAACAGGGCCAGGTCGGGCGGTCCCTGCTGTATGGCCCACTCCAACCCCTCTTCGCCCGTCTGGAATGGATACACCTGATACCCCTCATTTTTCAGGTTGTATTCCAGCGTCATCAGCAGGTCTTCCTCATCCTCGATGATTAAAATGCGGGTCATGTCGGGTTGTCATCCGTATGATGTGGCCGCAAAGGCCGTGGGAATCCGGTTGATGGCACACTTATGACCGGTTCAGTGCGGAAAAAAGGTCTTGAGAATGAGTGCCAGGATACCCGTGATGGTCACCGCCGTACCCCACTTGAGAGGGGCCAACTCGGCGGCCATACGCAATTCGAGTTCCTTCAGATCCTGTTTGGTTGCCAGACGTTCATCCACCAGTTCAGCAATGATGCGGGTTTGCACTTCCGCCTGTTCCTGGGAAAACCCGGCATCCTTCAGCCGTTTCATGCTGGAAAGCGTATCAAAGGCGATGGCATGGGACATGGTAGCCTCCTGAAGTCTGAACAACCATTTTCTTTCACTCTACCACGATCATGGCCACGAATCACCCTAAAAAAATGCCGGACGCCGCCTCACACCGTTGGGCGGGAGAGTGTCACCCAGAACAGCGACCCGTGCGGCTCAGCGGCCTCCATCCCCACCGTCTCTCCCATCTTTTCGGCCAAATGTTTGACGATGGACAGTCCCAGCCCCGTCCCCCCCATCTTGCGGGAGCGACCGGAATCCACCCGGTAAAATCGTTCAAAGAGGCGATCCCGGTGTTGGGGCGCAATACCGGGGCCGTTATCTGCCACCTCCAGCCGCAACCGTCCCGACTGCTCGCGTACACGCACCAGGATGGTGGATTGGTTGGGAATATATTTGACCGCATTATCGAGAAAATTGGTCAAGATGCGTCGCAACGCCTCGGCATCGGCCAGAACCGGGACATCCGGGGATACCGTTATCTGCAAGGCGATCTGTTTGTCATTGGCCGCCGTCCGTACCAGCTCCACCACCTCCTGCACAATGGGCAACAGGAAAAAGGGGTGTCGTTCCATGACCAATTGGTCGGCCTCCAGGCGGGAGAGATCCAACAGGTCCGCAATGATCCGTGCCAGCCGACTGGCATTGCGTTCCATGGCCTCCACCAGGACGCGACCGTATTTTTTATCCTCCAGGGCACCATCCAGCAGGGTCTGGGCATTGGCCTGCATCACACTGACCGGGGTGCGCAGTTCATGGGAGACGTTGGCGACAAAATCGCGCCGAATGCGATCCAGACGCCGTTTTTCCGTCACATCCCGCAACACAATGACATGGCCGGCATGTTCATACAGAGGAGTCACCACCGCCATCAATCGTCGGGGGGTTGATCGGTCCATATCGAATTCGGTACTGAAGGGTTGTGTTGGCAACTCGTCCCGATCCAGTCCCAGGTCGGCCACCGCCTGGGTGGGCAACAGGGTGTCAACCGCCTGTCCGACCAGGGGTTGGGGCAAAGAGAAAAATTCCAATACCGAGCGGTTCATCAGGGTGATGCACAACTGTCCATCCAGGGCGATCACCCCTTCGTGCATGCTCTGCAAGACGGCCGCCATCTGGGATTTTTGGGCCGACAACTGGACCAGGGTCTCATTTTTCTCTTCTGCCAGGAGATTCAGGGAGCTGGCCAATCCCGCCAAGGCATCGTTGGCATGAATTTCGATGCGGGGGGCATGGACCGAGTGGGCCATGGTCTGGGCACAGGCAATGACATGCCGTTGGGTCTGGGTGGCCCAATGGGCAAAAAAGCCACTCAGGGAGATGGCGGTCAGTACGGCAATAAAACCGGCAATGATGATCGCCAGATGCAAATGACTCTTGACCGCCCGTATGCTGGTCAGCGACATGGCCACCCGCACCACACCGTTCACCCCCTGGGGATGGTGGAACGGCACGGCCACATAGAGCATGGGTTGGGACATGATGGTGGAAGGGTGGGTGCTGTGACCAAATCCCTTTTGCTGGGCCGCCACCACCTCCGGTCGTTGCCCATGGTTTTCCATGGCATGGAGTGACTCTTTGTCCTGCTCCGAGTCCCCCAACACCTCCCCGTCGGCGGCAATCACGGTGACGCGCACACCCGGATCCCGACCAAGCAGATTGGTCAGGGCGTCCAGGTTGACCGGGGTCGGTGATTTTTCCTGCGCCTCAACCAGGGTGCGCGCCATGTTGACATGCCGGTGCAGATCCGTCACCAGTTGCGTCTCCAACCACTCCCCCAGGGCATACTCCAGATAGATATCCGCCGTCAAAATGGCAATGAAGACCAACAGGAGGGAAGAGACAATATATTTGCCGCGAATATCGAGGATCATATGCACCCGGATCGGATATGGTTGCCAAAATACGATTGCGGGTTCAGGGGGATCATCCCCCTGGTGGGGTTCGGGGCGAGGCCCAGACGAAACGATGATCAAGGCCGCCTGATCG
>CAIWLA010000053.1 GCA_903913345.1 uncultured Magnetococcales bacterium
ACACCTGTCGCGCTACCGTTTCGTAGCTTCACTGGTCGAGAACAAATTTACCGTGGTGGGATCCCCCCCCGCCTGGCGCAACGCCATGGCCAGCAACACCAACGCATCAAAACAGAGGGGATCGGTGGCCAACACCGCCCGACAGAGGGACTCGACGGTGGCCAGTCGCGTTCGATCCACCGGGCCATGCAGCACAATGGCGGCCTTCAGGATGGTGGCCCGGAGGTGGGCAGGCTCCTCCTGGAGATAGGCGTCCAGATGCGCCAGTGCCTTCTCGTACCGCTTCTCCTGGGCCAGGCGGATAATCTTGGCCAACCCCTTTTTCGGGACGACAGAGGCGGACAGATCGTCTGGCCGAGAGACCATCCTTTCCCCATCCGGTGCCGCGCTGTGGTCCAGAACCCAGGGATGACCGATGGCACCCATGGGCTGATCCGCCTCCAACGGGTGGACAACGCCCCTCTGGATCCTCCGTTTGCGGAAAAAAAATCGGCCATGCCGATCCTCCAGGTCAACCCCCTCCGGTATGATTTCCGGTTGATTGTGGAAAAAAATTTCCGCCGGGCTTAAAAACAGGCAACCCCCCGGCGTGAGATGGTCCATCAGACGCGCAAAGATGGTCTTTTTGGTCGCCTCGTCAAAATAGAGGGAGACATTGCGATAAAAGATAAAATCCACCCCGTGGAGGGGGGGCGGATAGGGGGAAGAGATTAAATTCAAATGAATAAAAAAGACCTTTCTCTGCAGATGGGCGGCAATCCGCTCTTTTCCGGAAGGCTCTGTGGTAAAATACCGGCCCCGCACCTGGGCATCAAAATGGCGGAAGGCATTTTCCCCGTACAGACCGGTCTGGGCGATGGCCAGGGTCTGGCTGTCCACATCCCCCCCGTGGACGACAAAGGGTGCGGTATTCCCTTGGCTTTCCAGCAGGAGCATGGCAATGGAATAGGCCTCCTCCCCACTGGAACAACCGGCACTGACGATGGAGACGGGACGAACCACCCGCAGTGCGTGCAAAAACTCCGGAAAGAGCAGATCGGCAAAGAGACGCAACTCCTCAATGCCCCGGAAAAAATAGGTCTCATTGACCGTCAGCAACGAGACCAGGGCTTCAAACTCGGTCGGGTTGTCGTGCAAACGGTATTCATACTCGGCGAGGGTGGCCACCCCGCACGCGGCCTGGCGATCCTCGATCCCCTCCAACAATTTGCCGATGCGGTTGGCATCGAAGGAAAGCCCACTCCGGTTCCGTATCAGGGTGTGCCACTGCGCCACCGTCTCAGGGGTCCACTGACTGGAGAAGGCCGCCGCCGCCATTGGTTTATCGCCACTGGGCCAGATAGAGGGTGCAGTCATCGGCCTCCCGCGCTGCGCTGTAATAATTTCCCTGTTGGTGGCAGCCATTTTCTTTCAAAAAATCAGCCAATTCCACTGTTTCCACTCCGTCAGCCACCACCGACCAACCCAGCGGTTTGGCCAGGGCCAGGATCCCCTGGACCATGGCCACCCGGTCGCGGTCAGCGGGCAGATCGACCAGCAACGTGGAATCCAGCTTGATGGAAGAGATGGCGGCCGCCTGGAAGGCAACGGGTGAAAAAGGGACCACGCCCACCTCCCGCATGGCCAGGGCAACCCCCATGGCCTGCAACGCCTTCAGGGTGGACCCGTTTTTCTCCCCCTGGTCCGTCAGGATCTCGCCACTCATCTCCAGGACCAGATGGGTCGCTGGCATCTGCATCTCGCTCAACACGGCCCGGACCATTTCGACCAGGGTCAGCCCCTGTTGCAGGTGTCGCATCGAGAGGGGCAGGATCAAATGCACCAGATCATGACCGGCCTCCCGCCAGGCCGTGTATTGTCGGCAGGCGGTTTCCAACATCCACAGCCCTATCGGAACCAGGAGATCGGTCTGTTCCAGATGGGGCGCGTAGACCGCCGGCAACACCACCCCCATACCGGGACGATGCCAGCGCAACTGAACCTCCACCTCCTGGGGCCGTCCCGTTATCGCATGGATCCTCGGTTGATAATACAGGACAAATTCATGCTCATCCCAGGCCTGCACCAGGGCACGCTCCATCTCGATCCGTTCGCGGGCGGCCTCGTTCATCTCCGGGGTGAAAAAGCGGAAGGTGTTGCGCCCGGCCTCCTTGGCCTGATACATGGCGGCATCCGCATTTTTGAGCAATTGTTCCATATTCTCGGCATCACTCGGAAAAAAGGTGATACCGATGGATCCGGCAATGGAGGCCTCCCCCTGGGGCAGAAGGAACGGTTTGTTCAACTCCTCCAGAATGCGGCGCACCACATATTCGATATAAAAGGCATGCGTCAACCAGGGCAGGATGATGGTAAACTCATCCCCTCCCAGGCGGGCCAGCAGATCGGTACTGCGCAAGCAACCGGCGATGCGGCGCGAGGCCTCCTGGAGCAGACGGTCGCCCGCTTCGTGGCCCAGGGTGTCGTTGACCTGTTTGAAACGGTCCAGGTCGATAAACATCAACACCAGATCCTTGTCCGTCCGTTGGGCCGTCAGAATCGCCTGGGTCAGACGATCGTAGAAGAGTGCCCGGTTGGCAAACCCGGTCAACGGGTCATACTCCGCCCGTTGTTTGATCGCCTCTTCCAACCGTTTGCGCTCCAGCACACTGGCCAGGGTCGAAGCCACCGAGAGCAGAAACGACTCCTCTTCTGGATGATTCTGGTGATCCACCGCCAGATAGAGCTTGACGACCCCCATGACCCGTTGTTGCAAACGGATGGGGACAACATAACGACCACAGTCGGTTATCCCGGAACAGTTCCCCCCCGACCCCGCCTCGTCATGGGCAATGAAGAGAAGAGTGCCCTCCTCCAGGGCACGTCGGCACGTCGAATGTGCCCACTGGCTCGCTGACAACCGGGCACAGTCAGCCCGCTGCGCCTTGGTCAGCCCCCGTGCGGCCCGGAGCAGCAGGTCACCCGTTTTTTCATCCACCAGAAAGACCGCCCCCCTCTCTTGCAGGTCAAACCAGGGAACCGAGAGGACGACATCCAACATGGCCTCCAGTTGCTGACCCAGTGCCAAATCGGTCATGGCGACCTCCAGCAAACGGTTGATGGCCGTTCGGGATTCATAATCGCGCTGGATCTGCGCCTCATTCTGCTTGCGGCGAACCACTTCGTCCGCCAGGTCATGATTGGACCGCTGCAACGCCTCCATCAGTTGCCGGTTTTCGTGGGCCATCCAGGCCGCATCGAGGGCCTTCTTGACCGCAAAAAGGACCGTCTCCTCAATACTTTCATCTTTGAGCAGGTAGTCATCGGCCCCATCGTGGATCACGCCGATGGCGGTACTGACATCATGGTTGCCCGACAAGACAATGACAGGCAGCGTATACCCTTCGCCGCGCACGGTCCGCACCAACTCCCGCCCGGTCAGGCCGGGCATGTTGAGGTCCGTGATGAGCAGATCCACACCCAACGGATTGGACCGCAGATGGTCCAGTGCCTGCTGCCCCTCTTGCGCCTCAAAGACCCGACAGCTCTCCCCTTCCAGGGCACCCCTCAGCAACAGACGGGTAAACCCATCATCATCGACGATCAGAATACGTGCCTCGGTGGGCCTGCTCGCCCATTCGACGGGGGTCGAAGTGGTCATGCCATCCCCTCACACTGCACTCGGCCACACCATGCCCTATTCATTGGAAC
>CAIWLA010000054.1 GCA_903913345.1 uncultured Magnetococcales bacterium
TAGCCGCCATCCGTGCTGCGCAACTTGGACTTAAAACTGCAATCGTTGACAAGCAATGGCTTGGAGGCGTGTGCCTAAATGTGGGTTGTATCCCCTCCAAGGCTCTCCTCAAGAACGCCGAAGTGGCACACACCTTGCGGGAACGCGGAAAGGAATTCGGATTTTCCTTCGAAAATCTAATCATTGATTTTAGTAGTGCGGTCAAGCGTAGTCGCCAGGTCTCTGCCCGATTGGTCAAAGGCGTCGGGTTTTTAATGAAGAAAAACGGCATCGATGTATACATGGGAACTGCGCATCTTTCCGGGCCTGGAACAGTCACCGTTACAGGTGCCGACGGAAAACCGCAAATATTGTCAACAAGGAACATTATTGTTGCTTCAGGAGCAACCCCTGCCGTGCCACCTGCATGGAAAATTGATGGACAGAAAGTCGTAACCTATCAGGAAGCCATCACCCAGGAGAAATTGCCTAAAAGCGCGATTATTATCGGTGCGGGTGCAATCGGTGTGGAATTTGCCACCGTTTGGAATTCTTATGGTGCGAAGGTAACAATCGTCGAGATGCTTCCTCATTTGGTGCCGCTTGAAGATGAGGAAGTCAGTAATGAATTAGAGAAAGCTTTCAAGAAGAATGGAATCAATTTTCTGACCGGTCACAAGGTTGAATCGGTGGAATCAACCGATTTTGGAGCGCGAGTAAAGGTATCCTCCGCCGCGGGAAAGACCGAAACCCTGGATGCCGAACAGGTGCTTGTGGCGATTGGCTTTCGTCCTAATTCCAAAGGATTAGGGCTGAAAGAATTGGGCGTGACGATCAACGAACGCGGTTTCATTGAGATCGACGAGCGCATGGCAACCAACATACCAGGTATTTGGGCTATCGGTGACGTGACGGGCAAACTAATGTTGGCGCACGTCGGCTCGGCTATGGGAATTGTTTGCGCTGAGAATATCGCAGGTGTGGACACTGTCAAGCTCGATTACGAGATGATGCCCCGCGCCACTTACTGTCAACCACAAATTGCATCTTTTGGGTTGACAGAGTCCCAAGCCAGGGAACGCGGATACACGGTCAAGGTTGGCCGCTTTCCATTCCAGGCTAACGGCAAGGCACTTGGCCTGGGAGATTACGCAGGTTGGGTCAAACTGGTGACTGACGAGAGATACGGGGAGATTTTGGGCGCTTCGATGATTGGTCCCGAAGTGACTGAACTGCTGCCAGAACTCACCCTTGCACATATGATGGAGCTGACCCCTAAGGAGATAGCCCGAAATGTGCATGCTCACCCGACCCTTTCCGAGGCCCTGATGGAAGCGGCGCATGTCGTTGAAGGTTCGGCGATACATATTTAGCTTTCCATTTCTAGGTTGGTTCACAAGGCTTGAATTCTCAACTTTGGAGATACTTCAACTTATTCCGCTCAACATCAGGAATGGAGAAGATTTTTGTGTCAGCTGAAATAATAAAATTAACATAGATTGCTTATTTTTATGCCTTCCATTGCTTAAGTAGAACATTTGTTATAAAATACTAAAGAAATAAATTTTACTCGTATCAAGGCAAAAAACTTGCCCAAGCAGTAAAAATATTTCGTCCACGATACATACCCAACACATTACTAGGACTCTCGATGAATTTCTATTTTTCATTGAGAGTCCTTTTTTGTTTTCTGGAGCTGAATGTTTTCAATTTCCTGGCCAAACCAGACGCCACCTTCTTTTCTAATTCAACATCTTCCAGGTTTCCCGTATCGGGCATATCTGAACCGACAAGAAATTTATGAGGAATTGAATGAGTGGTATTCAGGGTTCAAACTGATCAAATTCGACGTGGATGCAACCACTGGCCGGCGCGTCGAATTGTACCCACTTCGCATCAACCCGTTAAAGTCCACCGCAGAAAAGCACGTCACGATTCTCCTGGGTGAGTCGATGGGGGCGGTGGAATCTGGCGGTTTGCCGATCAGGTTGAATGTGGTTGGAAAAAAGGTCAGGAATAAGGCTCGAGAAAAAGAGTTGGAAAAGATAATTTCCCAAGTACTGCTCAACTCGAATCTGGGTGCAACTCTCCAGCAAACTGCGACTGAATCGCAATATCTGGGTGGATCGGTCTACTGTGTAGATTGGATACCGACTGAAGGAAAAATCCGAATATCCACGATAAAAACCCAGGAATTTATTGGCGAAATTTATGGAGCGGATAATTGGCGACTTCGGAACGCCTGGATCGTGCGAGCCATTTCTTACGACGAGGCCAAATCTCTGGGCGTGGACCGAGGGGAATATTCCCCATACTGGTACTCAGAGCATTGGACTGAAGAGGAGTACTCAATCCGGGTAAATGATGTAGTTCTCAAAGTCGGAGATGTTCCGCTCGAAGGGAAGAACGTCTTTGGTATCGTGCCAATCGTTTATATCCCGCACATCCGCACAAACGGCTTCTACGGCGACAGCATGATCACCGATACGGTCAAAGGGATCATCAAAGAACTCAATCTACGGATGGCGGATATCGGGGACGCGATCGCCGAAGATTCTCATAGTCTGACTTACATCAAGAATGTGCGTGGTTCTGTGCAGGTCAAGAAATTGGGCGGCAGCCTCACGGTTTATGACCTTGGCTCACGGCAGTCTATCGGAACAAGCGAGCCTGACCCTGGGATGGAATCTCTCCAAAGGCAGTCGGCCTCCAGCCCGATGATCGATTTCAGTGAAAAGCTAATGCAAGCATACCGCCGAGAAGTCAATCATCCGGCTGTCGCCGATGGTGAGGATGAAGGCTCGCAACGCAGCGCCCTGACACTCACCACTCGAATGTGGCCGCTTTTGAGCCATGTTAAGATGGAACGACAAAACTTCACGGATGGATTTCGGGTGCTGTTTGGAATTGTCCTCAAAATGATGGCGATCAAGAATATTGAGGGGGTCACTGAGGCAGATACGGATGTAAACATCTTCGTTTCCTGGTCGCCTATGCTCAATAAGGACCGTGAAGCCCTGCTCCAGGAAATCGCGATCCGGCGTGAACACCAGGTTGGCTCGCAGCGACACATGATCGAACTGCTCGAAGATGTTCAGGATATTGATGATGAGATCTCCATGATCCAGGCCGAAGAGAAATCTACAAGTCCGATGAATAACGAAACCAAGCGAACAATCTCTAGGGGTAGGAAACCTCAGCAAACGGACGATCAGATGCAGTCCAAGGCAGAAAAAGAAAATTAGGAGACCTCTTATGGCATCAGTCACAGGTTAAGCATTCTGTGAATTAATCAAGACTTGATTTTGGGCAATATATCGAGTAACTTTACGGGATGAGCCAAGAACCCGAAA
>CAIWLA010000055.1 GCA_903913345.1 uncultured Magnetococcales bacterium
TGGGTCCGTCACCACTACGACCTTCCGCCATCGGGCTCTGGCCGCCATCGAGGTGGTCCTCACCCAGTTGCCGTCCTCCATTATCCGGTTGGGTGCACACGCGATGGGTCGGTATCGGGACAACGTTTTGCGGATGACAGCGCACGCTGAATCGACAAGGAATTGAAATGACCAAGAGTATTGGCAAGCTCACGGCGGAGGCGCGGCGGTTGAGGATACTGCAAACCCTGCACGATGCCACCGGGTATACCGCCGACTTGGATGTGCTGTGTGACTATCTGCTGGTCGGAATGCTGGCCCTGCTGGAAGAGGTGGGATGGCTGACGGACCATGGGTTGGTCGAGTTGGATCGGGTCGACGATGTGACGTCGGCCCGACTGACCAGACTGGGCAAAGACGTGGGCATGGGAAGAGAGCGTCTTACCGGTGTGCGCAGACCTGAACCGCAATGATCACCATCCAGTTTGATCCATCCAGCATCAATCGCGCCTTCGACAATATGGCCAGGCAGATCCCCTTTGCCACTTCTCTGGCCATCAACCGCACCGCCCAGTTGTTGAAGGAGGCGTTGCAGGGGGAGATGCAGTCGGTTTTTGACCGTCCGACCCCGTGGACGATGAACAGCCTGCAAATAACCCCCTCCACCAAGCAGCGGCTGGAGGCCAAGATCTGGTTCAAGGTGCCGCCCCGGTTCACGGAGAACCGACATTACCTGGAGCCGCAGGTCTATGGCGGCGGTCGTCCGTTCAAGGGGGCGGAGCGGCTTCTGCAAATGACGTTCAACCTGCCGAGGGGATGGTACGCGCTGCCCGGTCCGTCGGCGCGCATGGACAGCTACGGGAATATGAGTCGGGGACAGATCGTCCAGATTCTCTCTGCCCTGCGCTCCCTGCCCGCAGGCATTGGCAACCGCCCGCTTCAATACGGGCTGACCAGGGGCAGTCGCGCACCAAAAAATCAGGCGCAATTTTTTGTCATCCAGCCCTATCGAGGCAGCCATCTCCAACCGGGGGTGTGGATGCGGGGGGCGAACCGTTCGGTGGCGCAAGTGTTGTTGTTTGTGCCGAACGTCTCCTACCGCAAGCGGTTTGCCTTCTTTGAAATCTGCCAGCGCGTCATGGAACAGGAGATGGCGGGGCAGTTTGACAAGGCATTCCAATACGCACTGGCCACGGCCACGGCCAGGGACAAGGCGACCTGATACGGAAGTATACTCACCATGAAGGAATTGAAATTTCTGGCCCAGGAATCCAACGCAGAGCCCCAACACACGGTCACAATCACGAAGGACAAAAACAATTTGACCGCCCGTTGTACCTGCCCGCGTGGGGGTGTTGGCCACATCTGTCGGCACCGGATCTCGATTTTGGCAGGCAACAGCCGGATGGTCATCGGCGATAATGTCGCGGATGTCAAACGCGTGGAGGACTGGGTCGTCTGGTCGGATGTGGGGGTGCTCATCGCCCGCTTGGTTGATGCGCAGAAACGGTTGCAGGCAGTCAAGAGTGAGGCGGAAAAGTCCACGGCTGCCGTCAATGAGGCCGCCGATGAGGTGCGCACGGTGCAACGTCTGCTGGTGCGCGCTATCAACGATTGAGCACGGGCTGAGCAGGTTTCAAGGAGGTGGCTGAATCGCCACACGTCGACAAGGTTTCCCGAAGTGACTGGATGGCCAGAGGTCGACAAAATCTGGGAGAACCATGGGTGCGGGCAGGTGTCGACAATCGTTTTTGGTTCATGGTGGCCTGATGGTTGGCCCAGGTCGACAATCAGTTCCCGTTCAAGGCGGGCTGAGGATCGGCCCAGGTCGACAATCATTTTCGGCTCATGGTGGCTTGATGGCCATCTCAGCCATTGCTTGGTCGGCACATGAGCGTGGACTGATTGCTGCCGAGGCATACAACTGAGCGATGACTGATTGTCACCTCAGCCACCGTCCGAGCGGCACCTGATTGCCGCCGAGGCACACCACTGAGGGTATGGCAGTCGGAAACGAAGGGTATGGGCTTTTCCATCTCCGCACCAGTCGCGCCGTGTCGCGTTGTTTTCTGCATACAACCGTAGACCA
>CAIWLA010000056.1 GCA_903913345.1 uncultured Magnetococcales bacterium
CCCCAATCTAAATCCCAAATAGAACCTCTGACTGTGTTTTCATTAAAGGTTCGATCTTTATCAAGAATCTGTCTTTTTAAATCCCCAAAATATAGTCCTTCTGGATGCTGTTTTAATAACTCTAAAGCAATCAGCCTTATCTTATCCGTAGTTCCTTTTGGTGCCTTCGCCATGCGCAATCTCCCTGGATTAGGAAAAAATCTCACCTTTAACCAAAACTTTAAAACTTTGCGTGGCGACCATCTGACATGCAACAAAATGAGCCATTTTGTCCAATGCTAAAATGTGGCAGCCTTGAAAGTCAAGGGTTTTTCGGTGGGGAAAATGGGTGTACATTGAACAAAATGAACAACAAACGAAAACACCTGACCGGTCTTGAGGTCGAAAAGCTCATGGCGGCCACCAAGGGCAACCGCAACGAAACCTGCTACCGGTGCCTGATCCTCCTCATGTTCAGACACGGCTTGCGCGCGTCCAAGGCTTGACGTTGGCGCAGGTGGACACAGAAGGCCGCGTGTTGCAGGCCAGACTCCGCTGCGAACAGCCCTTTTATGCCCGCTCCATGAACACCCCATCCAACGATTTGGCATCCAAAAACCGAACTCCCCACTCCTCCAAAGCAGGTGAATCGGCCTGGGCAATCTTTTCACTGACCCAGGCGGGCAAATCGCCAAAACGGTGTTGCATTTGGCGCATCAGCATCTTGGCCTCACCCTTCTGTTGTCCAATCCGTTCGCCAATCTGTTGTCCAATCTGTTGTCCAATCTGTTGTCCAATCCGTTCCACACTTGAGATATAGGGCATCTTTTTGTTCTCCTCAAAGTCCATGATTTCTTTCCATAACCGCCCATCGGCCTCTTCTGGCAGATGAAGCACCCAGTCGATGAAACGAAAGAGATCCACAATCTGCTGGCGTCCAAAACCGCTGTGATACAGGCTGCGGATGAGATGCCATTTGATTTGATAACGATCTTCGGTCCGGTTCTTGGTTTTCCTGGCATGCCTGTGCGCCAGGGTGACCACCGCAAACGGATTGCTGGCATTTTCCAACTCGGCTTCTGGATAGTCCAATAATTTAACTGAAGTAAACTGATAGTGGAGGCGCGTTCCCCACAACTCATAGCCGAACTCTGTTGGTCGCCAACGGCTATCATCGTCGGCCAGAATGGCCAGACTGACCACGGGCATTCGATCAAGATCGTAGGCCCGATAGTGATAAGTATACATTCTGTCAGAAAATTCTGGTTTTCGATCTCCCTGAATCTCGACGTGAATCAGCACCCAACGTTCGACGCCATTGCGCTGCCACACCTTGACCAGCTTGTCCATGCGCCGATCACCCGTTTTTGCCTCACGAGTGATGCGGGCCAACTCCTGGTCGAGAAATTCGTATCCCCGTTTCCAGTCAATGCCATCATACGCTACAGGCAGGAAAAAGGCCATAAAATCCTCAAAATAGGCCTCCAGGATCTCCTTCCACGGGGTGTCGAATTCATCACTCTGGCACGGATCGTTATGGTCCAACATAACCTCCCCTCTTTTCTGATGAGACGACAGGGTTGTTTTGACAGGAAAAGTGGCGGTTCCCACTGCACGGAGTGCGCCATGGCCCAAACCCTCGGACCATTCTATCGTTGGCAGGGCAAAAATGCCATCGATTTTTTACTGACCATCCGTGCAGGTTTGCGATCTCGTGACTGTTTCTGTGGGGGATTTTCCCCCACACCCCCAGGGGG
>CAIWLA010000057.1 GCA_903913345.1 uncultured Magnetococcales bacterium
GCTTGGTCAATTCCGACTTTACCATGGCTCATATCCTTGTTTGTCATGCACCTCCGAAATGGTTGAACGCCCAGCGATACGACTCAATCAGACTCCCTGGTGATCTTCCATGCGCCGTCTTCTTTTTGCAATATCAGTGTTTTTCTGGTTTTGTCCTGGTAATTTTTCGATCGATACTCTTGCGTAAAGGTTGATCGGGCGTTGCGTGGGTCCAGCACAGCGACTTGGATATCGGTCAGGGCAACGCGGATGGCACCCACATCTTTCAACATTTTAACTCGGTTCCTTTCCCAGGCGGCACGATTGGAAAATTTTTCCGTGAAAAAGTCTTCAACCGAGTAGAATTCCAGATATTTACCCACATTTCTGGATGCCCATGCCTGTGCCCATGCCTGCACTGTCTGCTTGATCTCCCCAGCGATTGCATCCGAAGCGACGGATGCCGTACTGCTGTGCGCCACGGGACGCGATTCGGGATTCAGCCACTCCACAGTGCCATCTTCGATGTGATAGACGGCCCCGACAACCTTGACTTTGCCTTCATGTTCCAGATGGCTCAACTCTTCGCTGTGGGACAACAGATCCGTGATCGACTGATAGACGTTTTCGCGGATGGCATCCACAATCAGGGCATCTCCGGTTAGCCCCTTGTCCTTGGAGCGTTGGGCCGCCGGAATGATATTGTCCACCAGTTTCGGGATGCTGCCACCCACTTTGTCTCCCTTTACCACCGCAGTGACTGCCCCGCATTTGGTGTGTCCCAGGACCAGGATCAGCGGGGTGAACAGGTGACCGGTGCCATACTCGGCGGTGCCGATTTCGTCGGTGTCGGCCACATTGCCGGCGACCCGAATGACAAACAGATCCCCAATTCCGCGATCAAAAAGGTGCTCAACGGGTACTCGTGAATCCGAACAGGAGATAATAGTGACAAAAGGGTGCTGCCCATTGGCAGAGGTGTCAGCGATGCGTTGGGGCGTCAGGTTTGGATGTTCCGACTTGCCCGCCAGAAAACGGGTGTTACCATCTTTAAGTAATTGCAATGCCTGGTCCGCACTGATAGCTGGGGCGGTTCCATGCCCCGCATCACCTGCCCAAAGCAACTTTGGCAACACAAGGGCACTCATTCCGATAACCATGCCTGAGAGAACACTGCGTCGAGTCAAAGGATGATCAAACATTACATAACGCTCCTGTTTTGATTGAGTAGATCACGATGCGGCCAAGTCACCCCCTTGAGACGCGCATCCTCATTTTTTCATCCGTGACGGAGTTGTATCTATTGGTTTCAGTAATACTTCTTCCTCATAGGCAATGCGCGCCTTCACCAATACAATAACGTCTTCCATGCATTTGTCAAAACTTTCATCTTTACATTTCCCACATTCATTCATCATCCTGACAACCTTTTCACCGATCGATTGAAACTTTTTCAATTCTGCTGCAATTCCTTTTAGGTCGCCCCCACTTGTCCCGCCATACAAATTGAGCATCATTTGTCTGGATTCTCTATTCCTTTTTCTTGCAAACGGATAAAAATAAAATTCTTCCACAATAAAATGGATTATCAATAGTTGCTTAAGTATGACAAAAAGTTTGTACGCATCATCGCGCTTTGCTGTGGCTATTTGATCGAACATTTCCA
>CAIWLA010000058.1 GCA_903913345.1 uncultured Magnetococcales bacterium
CCGCAAGCTGAAGCTTGAACTCCAACTTGCACCGGAACAGCGCCGGCCACCCCGCTTTGCCCTCGGCGATTTGCCTGCCCTAGGAAATCCAATCCATCTTGTCATTGGTCACCTTCCATTTTTCCTTTTCCTTTTTCAGGGTGTAGGTGTTTCCTGATGCGCTCCGACCGCCCTCGTAGTAACCCCCCTTGACCTCAACCTCCGTATCCGATTTCCAAACAATGCTTCTCACGCGAAATATCAGGCCCCGCTTTCCGGTCTTCTTGTCCAAAGCGCCCGTGCTGACGCTGACCCTGCATTCAGACCCCTTTTGCACCGGCGGCTTGATGTCGGCGAATCGCTTGATGAACTCATCTGTCGGGTCGCCGTCTTTCTCGCCAACCTGGAGAAAAAATATCCTGGGCTCGATCTGCTGCCCCGAATCGTGCTGGGCGATCTGCCAGCGGAACACCGCCTCCCGGACATCATCCTCCCGGCTTTGGCGGGCATCCTCGGCCGCAACCACGACTGAAGCGAAGGCTAATAGTAAGAACAGGCTGACAATGGTTTTCATGGTGTTAACAAAGTGGGCAGGCCGCGACGGGCGCACAACGGCTTGCGCAGTTGTTCTTGCCACGGCTTTTGCTGTCATGGGTTTATCAAAACGGACTTGCGAATTTCTGTCAAAGAGATTCGCCGGGGCAATTTCACCGCGGCGGGCTGGAGTTCACGCTCCATCGTTCGTTCCTTTCGAATATCTCCCTTCTCCATTGCTCAAGAGTTTTATGGTGCATGGACCATGCTGATAACGCAGACCGGGCCCAAGCCTGCATCGCTAGCGCGTGATCCTCGGGCGTCTGACACTGAAAAACACGGCAACCGTGATGCTGCCCCGGGATGCGGGCGGCTCAAGCCACTGGAAGACGTGCTTAAAACGACAGAGGTGCAACATGGCATCGTTTGCCCTTTCCGCGGTCAACCCGTGCTCAAACAGAAGAATCAAGCGCAGCAGATGCAGCCCGACCGACTGGATTGACTGCCGCGAGGGCCGTCCGGGATGCTGAACGGCGTATGCGTCAACCGACAAACGATGCGTCTCCAACAATGCGGGATTGCCATACTCGCGCTCCAAGACCGCGCCATAGGCAGCCCAACAGCCGGGGCTTGACTCCATGTATGCGTGAACGGGGCCATCAAGACGTTCAAATCGCGCACCGCAGCCCGGACATGAATCATGAACCCTCCATAGGGGCATACGCACAAATCTAAGGGTGAACCTGCAAATCTGCTGGCAACGCAAGTTTGGCTGCTAGGAAGGCTCCCTGCACAAGAAATGGGCTGGCAATCAGAGTAATAAGATAATATTTCCAGCCACCGTTCTTCTCCTCAAAAATCCATGCTCCAACAAACCTCAACGCGACAAGCAAAATGACCGCGAGCGCAGCTTCGCCCTGATAACTCTCCCAAGAACCATACCAACATCTACACGGAACAAAATATGCAAGATCAAAAAAGAAAACCGGAATAGCAATAAGAAGAAAAGACCAAAATCGCCAACTTGTTCGTTGTAAGATACTCAAATTCCTAACAGTGAGAAACTTCGGTGCGTGCCCTGCGACATGCATGGC
>CAIWLA010000059.1 GCA_903913345.1 uncultured Magnetococcales bacterium
CTCACATTACCCACCGAAACCGGCCGGTTGAAACGAACAACGGGATTGACATCAAAACGTTGGGTGATGTCTCCGGCCAATTGGTAAAAATTGTCCATCCGTGCTTCACTGTCCAAACGCCAACGCCCTGATTGCGCATCCAACCGTTTTCCCGATAACGGATTGGTCTCGAGGAGACGACTGTCGGTCAGAGTGACAAACGGCAGATTTTGCACGGTCCGATCGTCCGTGGTCTGTTCCAGATCCTGATACCATTGGACACCGGACTGAATATTGGCATAGCCCTGATCCTGCGCCCACATCCGGTTCATGGTGACGGAAGATTCCATCCGTCGGCTATGGGGATCGACCAACCTTTGCTCGAAATCATTGATAAAATCCCGCGAACGGCTCCCTTCCAGGTGGCCCTTCATCTTCCACTGATCCAGGTTCTGTTCGTGGTTGAATACCAGCAGACCCCGATATTCCTCGTTGACCGTATCATAAATACCGCTGGTATCCAACGTTCCTTTGTAATCCTTGTCCAGGTAGCGATACTGCACGTTGGTCATCAGACCGCGTCGGGAGATCTCACGCAGGGCCACCGTGGCATCCTCATCGGGGGCTATATTCCAATAATAGGGAATCTCCGCTTCAAAACCATTGCGACCGGTGCGGAAATAGGGGGGCAAAAACCCGCTTTCCCGTTTGGGCAGGAGGGGCTGCCGCCACCAGGGAAAGGCAAAGACCGGCACATCGCCCGCATAAAGACGCACATTCTGGGCCGTGATACGATTGCTCTCCCGATCGACTTCCACCTCCTTCGAGGTGAGGTGCCAGGGTGGCGGAGTGCATTCGCAGTTGGTAAAAGAGACATCCTTCAGAAAGAAAAAGTCTCTTCCCCCTTCTGCGCCCTGTCCACTGGTCTCACGCCGGAAATCAGCGGTCCCGGCGGCGATCAATCCTCCAGGGCCATGCAGCTTGATATCCACCTTTTGAAAGGTTCCAGTCTGTTCTCCCATATCAAACACAACCCGTTCGCCATCAAACAGATCCCCTTTTCGGACCAGATGGACATGGCCAGAGGCCTCCACCTGGTTGGTCGCAGAGCGAAACTGGGCCTGATCCGCCCGCAATTCCAACAGGCCGGTCTGCACAATATGCACATTGCCCGTGGCCGTTATGATCCGGTTTGCCTGATCGATATCCAGCTTGTCGGCGTCGATATCAACCGGCCTGTTCTTTCCCGGCGCGCTGGATCCCTTTTGAATCGCTGGGATCTCATCGGATCCGACTGGATGGATGGTGCCCGGTTGCGCCCCATCGGTTGGCAGGGCCTCCGCCGCCGGAAGATCCCTCAGCGCACCAGAGAGAATCAGACTCAACGTGGCCAGCAGACGGACGGAACCGCCGCGCGCAATCCGGCGCGCACCGGTTCGAAACGAGATCGATTTCGGCAGATGGCATTGAAGATTCGATCGCTTTTGATAATCACTCATAACCGCTTCCATGCACGGATTATTGATTGTTCGAGGATGGCAAACCAGGGGACCGGACAGCCAAAAATGCCCCCTATCCATCCAACTCCAGACCGGTTTTCTACCCTAACATAATGCTCGCTGGGACACCATAATCTTCTCGCATCCGGTCAGAGAATTAAGCCAGGTCGGTCATGGATCACCTCTTGCAGAAAGAGATCCAGTCGGCCACCGGGAAACAGGTGTCCGGTGATACCCGCACGCTGTGCGGCCTCCAGGTCGGAGGCCTTGTCCCCAATCAGCAGGCTGCGCCCCCGATCCACATCCCATTCGGACATGGCCTGTTCCAACAGGCCGGGATGGGGTTTTCGGCAGCGACATGACTGGGGAGCCATGCCCGCACTGGGATGATGCGGGCAGTAATAAACGGCATCCATATGGGCACCCCTGGTCGCCAGTTCGTCCGCCATCCAGGCCGTCAGTGCCCAAAACTGGGCATCGTCATAAAGACCACGGGCAATGCCGGACTGGTTGGTCACGATGATGACGAGATGGCCGTGCTCATTGCACCACCGAATGGCCTGGATGGCACCCGATATCCACTCAAACTGATCGGGCGTATGGATATAGCCATGATCCACGTTGATCACCCCATCCCGATCAAAAAAGAGGGCCGGTCGGCGGTGCCAGGAGAGCAACGCCCGATCGGCCCGATGATAATCGTCCGGGATGCCAATATCGATAAAATAGCCCCCGTACTGCTTGCCAAACAGTCTGCCCTCGGTCGCCAGGAGGGGAAAAAGGTCTCGTTCCAGAGAAGAAAAACCGTCCGGTATCCGATCCACCAATGGACGATCCAGCCAACAGAGACCGGCATGGATCAACCCAGGGTGCGGATGGGCATCTTTTTCCAAAAACCGTACAATGCGCGCGCCATTCGTTTCGACCCGTCCATAGCGTGAGGCATCGGAGACCGGGTGCAACGCGAGGGTGGCCAGTGCATCAGCGGAAATCCCGGAAGGCAAAGGCAGATCCAGATAATTGATGTCAAACAGGGAATCCCCATTCAGCAGAAAAAAGTGGTCCGCCAATTCGGGAGCGAGAAAACGCAACGCGCCCCCTGTGCCGAGTGGGGTCGATTCGATGAATGAACGGATACGCACCTTGCCCTCTCCCCTTCCGCGGAAATGGTCGGCAATCTGCTCGCCCAAATAGCCACAGGAGAGGATAATATCGTCAATGCCATGCCGGGACAGATTCCAGACCAGATGATCCAGAAAAGGCCGTCCGCCAATGGGCAGCAGAGGCTTGGGGATCTGCCTGGTCAATGGACCGAGCCGGGTACCCCGTCCACCAGCCAGGATGACTGCTTGCTTTGTCATGATAAATGTCTTGCCATTTCGTTCGCGCCTGTTCAGGAAAAAAACCGCCATGCCCATGATGGCCGATACATGGGATGGTCGTCAATGCCGGCCTCGCGGATCGGGCCATCCACTGATCCGGCTTTGCATCGCTGCCCTTCTCTTTTTATCGTCTTTGGGCTACTCTTGCCCCCCATGGAACCCATTCTATCCCATACGCGCCCCACGCAAACAAGAGGATGTCCGTGGTGGCTCTTGCTCCTGGCCCTCCTCTCGATCGGATCTCTGCGGGCAGAGGAAAGGGCCAACCCGGCGGATCCCGACCAGATGCTCCGCCTGAGTCAGGCGGCCATTGGGCAATCCCTGCCCGATCTCACCTTTCAGAATCAACGGGGCGAACCCCGCTCCCTGGCCTCCTGGCGCGGCAAGCCCCTGCTGATCAGCCTGGCCTATACAAACTGCTACCATGCCTGCTCCATCACCACCCACTCCCTGGCCACGGTCGTGGCCAAGGCCCAGACCCTCCTCGGAAAAGAGGCCTTTCATGTCATTACCATCGGCTTCGACACCCCGGTCGATACCCCCAAGGCCATGGATGATTTTGCCCGCCAACAAGGCGTGACCGATGAACAGTGGGATTTTTTAAGCGGCGATACCGAAACAGTCCAGGCGTTGATGCAGGCGGTGGGATTCACCTCTTTTCGAACCCCCAACGGATTCGATCATCTGACCCAGGTGACCATCGTGGATGCCAACGGGGTGATTGACCGGCAGGTGTACGGCGAAATAGTCCCAACCCCCCAACTGGTCGAGCCTCTCAAAGAACTGATCCTGGGGGTCACCCCCGCCAGCGAATCCCCCCTGGATCTCCTGACGCGCAAAGCGCGCCTCTTCTGCACCACCTATGATCCCAAAAAGGATGCCTACCGTTACGACTATGCCCTGTTGGCCGGCATGGGAGTCGGTGGTACGACCCTCCTGTTGGTCTTTCTTTTTTTTCTCCGTGGGAGACGACGAAAGAAGGGTATCGATCATCATTCTGGACAGGACGGGGGCTTTGCCCCCGACCCCACCGGTGGCTCTGCCCCTGGACCCCACCAGGGGGATAATCCCCCTGGACCCCTGATAAATCAAAAAGATAAACCCCGGTTTTAATGACCGTGACCGCCAAACCCCATCGCGGCCAGATGGACACGGGCGATCTGCCGATCATCGAAAGGCTGGGAACCCTCGGCGGTCATCTGCACGGTCTCATGACCTTTGCCCGCAATCAGAACCGCATCCCCCGGAGCAGCCGATGCCAACGCATGGGCAATGGCCTGGGCACGATCGGGAATCTCCGTGACCTGCCCGGATTCGGCCTGACAACCGGAGAGAATGGCCCGGCGAATCGCCTGGGGATCTTCCGAACGGGGATTGTCGTCTGTGACCAGGGTCAACTCCCCCAGACGGGCAGCAATCTGGCCCATGAGAAACCGCTTGCCCGTATCCCGTTCGCCACCGCATCCAAAAACCGTGATAATGCGGCCTGTGGTCAAGGCACGGGTGGAACACAACACCCGTTCCAGGGCGTCCGGGGTGTGGGCATAGTCCACCACCACCGCAAACGGCTGACCGGCCTGGATGGTCTCCATCCGACCGGGAGCCGGACGAAACTGTCGCAACCCATCCGCAATCACCGCACCAGGAATACCCAACTGCCAACCAACGGCGGCCGCCGCCATGGCATTGGCCACATTGAAACGACCGGCCCCCGGCAGAGAGAGGGCCAGGAGACCATCCGGCGTGCGCAGACGAAAACAGGACGCCTGCCAGGAGAGTTCCACCGCCTCGGCACAAAACGAGGGGCTGGCAGAGGGCGACAGGGAGGCGTCATCCCCCTCAGGACAGGCCATGCGAAAGGTAAAAACCGGCATGATGCCCAGGCAACGGTCCGCCAACCGCTGCCCCCAGGGTTCCTCGATGCCAATGACCGCAGCGGCGGGCTTGTCCCGCAAAAACAACGCGGCCTTGCTGTCAAAATAGGCCTGTTCCGAACCGTGATAATCCAGATGATCCCGGGTCAGATGGGTGAAAACCGCCACCCGCCAGTCAATACCCACCGTCCGGTATTGATCCAGGGCATGGGAAGAGACCTCCATGACCACCGAGGTGCAGCGATTGTCCGCCATGGCTCGCAAATGGGTGTGCAGGGCAACCGGATCGGGGGTGGTCAGGGGGTTGGCCACCGAATGGCCGGGATGGCGAATGCCGGTCGTGCCGATCACCCCCACCCGTTCGCCGGGGTGCCGACTCAAAATGGCCTCCAGCATGGCCGCCGTACTGGTTTTGCCATTGGTGCCCGTGATGGCGATCAGGGTCATCTGGCGGGCCGGATGACCCTGAAAGGCAGCGGCCAACCGGGCCAGCGCGGCACGCGGTTCCGGGTGAGAGAGGGAAATGACCCCCGATGGCAAGGTCAACCGACCATCATGCAAAACCGCCACCGCCCCGGCCGCCACCGCAGCCGGGACAAAATGACCGCCTGATGTGCGCCCACCGGAGAGGGCGGCAAAGAGAAAACCGGGTGCCACCTGACGCGAATCGGCCGTCAGTCCGGTGATCAGCCGATCCGGCCCCTGCATGACCAATCCCTCACAGTCGGCAACCAGTTCCCGGCAGGAACGGGGAGCAATGGATCCAGACGTGGTCATTCGAGAAAGAGGCGAAGCTCGCCCTCGGCACTCTTTTCCACCCGAACCACCCGGCCATGACCCTCGATCCGGGGGATGATCTCCTCCTTTTTGAGCTGCTCCAGGGCATCCGCCAGACTGAGATTCAGCAGAGGAGAAGGCTCTTCTGCCGCCGGTTCCTCTTTTTTATCGGTTTTTTTATCATTTGTTTTTTCATTCTTCTTGTCATTCTTCTTGTCATCCTTCTTGCCCGCTTTCTCGTCGGGCCTTTTGTCCATCTTGCTGTCTGCCTTGTGGACCGCAGCCCCCTCCTCCTTTTTGTGGAGATCCCCCTTTTTCTGACCCGGATTCTCCGTGGCCGCATCATGCAGGGCAGGCAGTTCGGGATCGGTGCGATTTTCAGGAAAGATGGATAATATGGGCAATATTTCCTGGGCTATCTCCCGGAAGATGGGCGCGGCGACCAAACCGCCATAGAAAACCCCTTTCGGCTCATCGATCCCCACATAGATGAGCAATTTGGGCTTGTCTGCCGGTATGAATCCCACAAACGAGGAAAAATAGTGCCCCCGGACATACCCCTGACTGCCCATTGCCTTGCGGGCGGTGCCGGTCTTGCCCGCCACGGTATACCCCTCGACCCGGGCCTGGGGTGCGGTCCCTTCCGGTCCCACCGCCAGGGCCAGAATCTCCCGCATGGTGGCAGAGGTTTCCGGCTTGATCACCCGCCGGGGTTCCGACCGTTCGACGGGCACCAGGCGTCCATTGACCATCCGGCCCGCCACCAGATGGGGCTTGTAGAGCAGGCCCCCATTGACCGCCGCCGCCGTGGCGGTGGCCAGTTGCAGAGGGGTGGTCGTGATACCGTAGCCATAGGAACGATTGGCCAGACCGATGATGCGGTAGGCAGTAATGTCCGGGACCGAACCGGGCGATTCGTTCAGAAAACCGATCCCTGTTGTCTTCCCAAAACCAAATGTGCCGATATAGTGATCCATGTTCTTGTTGCCGATCAACATGCCAATCTTGGCGGCCCCCACGTTGGAGCTGGTCTCCACAATCTGGGCCACAGAGAGCCACCGTTTGCCCGAATGAAAGTCGCGAATGGTCCGCCCCCCGACCCGGAGCACCCCCCCCTGGACATCAAAGGCGGTGGTGGGTTTGACCAGACCGAGATCCAGGGCCGCCGAAACCGTAAAGGTTTTGAAGGTGGAACCCGGTTCATACGCATCGGCAATGGCCCGATTGCGCCGCTCTTCGGCCTTGCTGTCCCCCAGATTGTTGGGGTTGAAACCGGGCTGGTTCACCATGGCATAGACATCGCCATTGTTGGGATTCATGACGATCACGGTCCCCCCCTTGGCCTGGGCCTTGGTGACCCCCTTGAGGAGCGTTCGGTAGGCGATATATTGAATATTGGTATCGATGGTCAGCACCATGTCGCTGCCCGGTTGTGCCGTTTCAATGGTTTTGGCCATCGGCATGGGCTGCCCCAACCGGTCGTGGGCAAAGACGCTCTCACCCGGTTTGCCCTTCAACTGCCCCTCAAACGATCGTTCCAATCCCTCCACACCATGGCCATCAAAATCGGTAAAGCCCAGAATGTGCGAGGTCATCTCCCCGATCGGATAAAACCGCTGCACCTCCGGGGTCAAAAAGAGGGCCGGATTTTCCAGTTGCTGGATCCGGTGGATGATCATGGGCGGCAGTTGATGCTGCAACACCGGAAAGGCTCCCTTGCGCGCCGTCTTGAATCGATTCCGCAACTGCTCCTCTGGCCACTGGATCAACGGTGCCAACTGTCCCGCCAACAAGTCCGCATCTTCGACGCGATCCAAATCCACAGACAAACCCTTGACCGGCAAACTGACCGCCAGCGTCTTGCCATTGCGGTCCAGAACACGTCCGCGATAGGCGGGAACGACCACCCGTTTGAGATATTGGTTCTGGGCACGGGCCTTCAGAATGTCATGCTGCACCACGGTGAGATCAACCCCACGCGCCGCCAGGACGACAAAAACCAGTCCAAACATGCCCAATAAAAATTTTAACCGTTTTTCAATGGATTCCGCACTCTGTACAGGTGCCACGGCGGGGGGACGACGGGCCAGAAAGGCGGGCATTCCCGGCAAAGGCAACCGAATGACCGGGGTGGCTCTCTGGCGCGATGCCTGGGCACTGGAGGCCCGTTTTTCAGGAGAGGAGGCGGGAGAAGGCAACGGCCCCTCCCCCAACCATCGCCGAATGAGTTGGGTCAATGGTTGGCCCACTGCCCTGGCGGGCACTCTGGATGTCGGAACACCTTGACCAACGGACGGGTCGTTTTCAGGCCGAACAGACCATTTTTTGGTCGTGAGCGTGCGACCCAGGGAACGTATCCGTTCGGGCAAAAGGGCCGACCGTTTGGAGAGCGGACGGTCCCGATGGGCCGTGGTCGATGGCGTTGGTGGCTGTTCCTCGTTCCCAGGCAGTCTGGATGAGGCTCTCCTCCGTCCGGTCGCGGCCATGCCGGTTCGCTGGGCAAGCCCCCTCCCCGCAGAGAGCCAACGGCTTGCCAAGGAAACTTTTTTGCGTGTCCCCGGTTC
>CAIWLA010000060.1 GCA_903913345.1 uncultured Magnetococcales bacterium
ATCCCCTCCTGGACCTCCCTGACAGTATGGTCTTTCAACAAAAATTCGAATGTCAACACCCCCTAATGCCAGAAGGATGTCTTGCTGGAAAACTGCTCCCATTCCCGGCTCGCATCCAACAGATGTCGATGAATACGGGCCTCCTGCCACGCCTGAATGGGATGATTCGCGCTCCCCTCTTTGGTGTTCACCCCCCGCGTCAGAAAACGACTGCTGGTTTGTACATGCACCAGGAGATGAGTCGTGTGTTGCACCCGGTTCAAGGATTCCTGGAAAGAGATGCGGGATTCCGACGGTTTCGCGCGCGCGCCTGTCTCCTGCCGCTTGTTGGCAAAGAGATCCGCAAACAGAATCGTGGCATGGGCCATGCGGTCGATGTCATCCCGCAACGCGCAGAGGGCTGCCAAATCCATGCCGCTCCATTTGCGTCCCCGCTTGCGTACCTGGGCATGGCTTTCCTGCAACCAGTTTGTCGCCAGTCGCCCAATCGGCATCTCCAACTCTTCCCTTTGCACGGGATCGGATAAAAATTCCCACAGGGTGCCGGTCAGCCAGCTTTCCATTCCCAGTACCAGACGGGCATAGCGAAAGGAGGTCAATGCCCGTTCCAACCGTTTGATGGCCAGGATGAGACCGTTTTTGGTCTTGAGGAGCATCTCTTCCAAACCCGGATGGGTGGCAAACTGCTCCGTCAAGGGTTCGAGGGTCTCCTGCAGGAGCATCTGACACGCCTGCACCAGGGTCAACTCTTTCAGCAACCAACCGGTCTCTTCCTCCAACTCCGTGCCGATCTCCCTGGGGAAGAGGGGGTCATACAAAGACAACAGGGCGTGCAGGCGACCGGTGGTTTGAAACAGCAATGGCACTCCGGCCAGTTTGGCCTGTTTGCCGCCATACAAGACAATGCATTGATATTCCTGAAGGCGTCGCAGCAGACCCGAACACAGATGAACAAACGCCTGACGGGCCGTCATGTCGCTCTGCACAGGAGACCATTCCTCATCCGGTTTGGCCTCGTCTGTGGTACCACTGGCCTTGATCTTTTGGTCAACCGGGGGTATGAGCAACGTGGGATCCAGCCAGGCAAAGCCCCGTGTCACCGGGGTCATGCCGATCAATCCCGGTCCACTCTTCTCCCGGTAGTCGATTTTTTCAGGGCCGGTCTTTTCATGCAGGAAGAGAGAATAGGCCAGATCCAACGCGGTTTGAAACCAGCGGGCCAAAGGACCGGCCTGATGTTCAAAGACCAGTTCATGAAAAGGATGGCGGGTGGCACCAAACTTGAGATAACCTCTCTCTTCCCTCAGGAGGATAGATACACCACCTGGGAAATGGATTGACCATGTTTGTTCCCGGCAATGCAGCGTAAAAACGGGGGCCAGGTTTCTGGCATCACTGCCATTCAACGTGGGAAACAGGGGGGTCTTGCGGATGGTTTTCAGATCCAATTGTTGGTCGGGTACGGCAGTTTCCACCCATTTTGTCTCCTGCCCTGACCCCTCTTCCAGGCCAAGTCGCTGTATCCACTGTTCGCCTCGACGGTTCAGGGTGAGTGCGACACGGTTTCGATACAACTGCAAATCGGGTGTATCATAGTGGATTTCATTGCGTTCTTGAACAGGGGCCGCCTCCCCGCCAGCGGCACGAATAATGGGATGATGGTGCAGCAGCGGTCCTGCTCCCGACGGCAACGGTACCGTGCTTAAATCCAGTCGAATCCACTTGTGCAACGTCAGAGCCATGGCGACCTCCTGGGGCCGTGTTACTTGGTTCGCAGCCGTCTGCGCAAGGCTTCCAGACGTTCGCCCAACATTTCAATAAAAACCGTCTGTTCCTGACCAACGGTATTGATGACCTCCTCCAATACCCGCCCCAATTCGGATACCTTTTTGACCATTTGCTGCGTGCTTTCCTCATTCTTGCTGAGCAACCCATCGCGCATTCCATCGAGATCCTGGCTCAAGCTCTGGTTCAAGTCGTCAATGACCTGGGCCAGATGGGTGTGGTGGGTGCTGACGTGAGAGATGACTTCGGATATTTTCTGATCTATCTTTTGATCTTTTTCCTTTTCCGTGCGCGAGACATCCGCGCGCCACCCTTCCATGGTGGAGACGATGGTGTTGCGTTCCGATGCCAACCGTTCCCGCAGTTCGAACAGACCGACGGAGAGGGTGCCAAAGGTCTGTTCCAGACGGGCGAACAAAACCTCTGCCACCTTTTCGGCCATCTCCTGTCCGGATTCTGCCTTGGGCTGTTCCTGAAGAGTGGTCTGCAACGTCTGGGAAAAGTGGCTGGCCAGTTGTTGCACAATCAAACCGATGTTGTGCGCATGTTGTGCGTTCTGTTCTTTGAATTGAAGGATTTCCTGTTCCAGGGTGTCAAACCGGTCTGCCATCTGGCCGGTGGCCTCCCGGAGTGGATGGACAATTCCCTCTTCCATGCCCGTGCGCCATGCCCGGATCTCCGTGAGCAGGAGCGACATGTCGCCTTTGTCCGGCACCTGTCCGATCACCGCGTTCAGGGTGTGATGCACACCGCGCCAGGCTTCGGTCTGGTGGCCCTGTTCCGATTGTATCCATTGCATGAACTCCTCTCTGGAAGGGAGGGTTTGCAGGCGGGCCTCCAGGGTGTTGGTCCACTGCTGGAGGGTGGACTCCTGTGCCTGCAACGTCTCCTGGAGGCGTTGATGGAGCCTCTCTTCGGAAGGCTTTTGGGCGATCATCTCTTGCAGGGAGTGGTTCCAGGCCTGGAGGGCCGAGGTCTGACCCTCCAGGGCGTTGCCCAGTCGGGTGGCGATCTCTTCCGTGCCCCCTCGATCCTGGCCGACCTGTTGCCGTTGTCGGTTGGTCTGCTCCCAGTGGGCCTCCATTTTCTCCAGCCAGGCCAACAGGCTGCCTTGATCCTTGCCGGCCTGTTGCCGTTGTCGGCTGGCCTGCTCCATGTGGGCCTCCACCTTTTCCAGCCAGGCCAACACACTGCCCTGATCCTTGCCGGTCTGTTGCCACTGGCGGTTGGTCTGTTCGAGATGGGCATCCAGTCTGGTCAGGAAGGGCAATGTGTTGCCCTGATCCTGGTTGATCTGTTGCAGTTGGCGGTTGGTCTGTTCAACATGGGCGTCCACTCTCTCCAGCCAGGAGAGACGTTCTCCCTGCTCCCTGTTGATCTGTTGCAGTTGGCGGTTGGTCTGCTCGAAATGGGCATCCATCCTTTCGAGAAGGAGCAATTGGCGGCGCAAAAGATCCTGCATGGCCGTATGGTTTTGGGCCATTTCCGTTCTGGAACTGACAACGGCATGGGCAAACTCCCCCAACGCCACATCCAGGCGTTCGCCCACGGAAAGCAACTGAATTTCAAAGGCGCGTCCTTCTTCACGACGACGACCCTGTGTCTCGGAGGTCCGGTTCAGAACCTGGGAGAATTCCAGCAAAAAATGGTTCAAAACCATCCTGAACGCCTCTGCGTTGTCCGGCACCTTGCCGAGCAACTGGGCGTTGGATTCCAGAGGCGGTATGGAGGGAGAGCGGGTTTGAGAGTCCAGATGGGTCTGTGCCGTCAGGCTGGCCGTCAAACGGCCGAGTTCCCGTTGGAGTTGCTGAAATCCGAATTGACCATCGTGGACCAGGTGAGCCAGATATTCCGGCTCAATACCGGCCCGGAAGAGGTCATCCATGTAATGTTGCAAGGTGGCGATCTGGGCATAACGCCAATGCAGGAGAAACTTTTCAATGATGGTGACCAGGATGGCGGAAAAAATGGCGAAAAAAGAGGCGATAAAGGCCGTGGTGATACCGGAGAAAAGATTTTTCAATTGATAGGTGATCTGTTGGGCCTCGACTGATGGGTTGAATTCACTGAGTCCCAGCAAAATGCCCGCAAAGGTGCTGACGATCCCTGCACCGGTCAGGATACCCGGCAGGTGACGAAAAAATTCCACGCGCATGGGCACATCGACCAGGGCCTGGGTGCTGAAGATGGTTTCCGCCGCAATGGTGGAACGGTATTGTATCCGTGGGGCCTCGCCGGGAAGGGTCTCCAGGGTCTGCCGATGCAGGGTTTCGGCATACTCGCGCCAGAGGCGTGTCATTCTGGGATAATAGAGCCAATGCCAGGCAATCGGGATCTCTTCCGGGTTGGATTCGGATGGGCGCATCAGACGGCCGTTGCGGCGTGCCCTCTCGATGCTGTTTCTGACCAGGGCCAACCGTACAAAATCTTGCAGTGCCTGCCAGACATAGCCGATCAGAAAAAACAGCAAAAACCCGGCGAGTACACCCGCCAGGGTAAAGACAATCATGTTGTTCGTCTGGTGTTGGAGCGGAATACGCAGAAAATCGGGCAGCAGGTCAAAACCGGGAATCTCTCCCAGACTCTTTTCCTGGGAGACCTGATAACCGACGAAGGTGGCCAGGCCGATGAGCGTCCACGTCCACAACGTGGAGATCAAGGCCAAAAAGAGGGTGAGAGCATTGCCCATTGCATACCTTTTCTGCTGAATTTAAAAAGGTGATCGAGTGTGTTCAAGAGGTGGACGACCGATCAGGGTTCACGATGCGGCCCAGGTATCCGTTATAGCACAACCATACGGGGGGTGACAGGATAAAGAATCGATCGGTTGCCAACGGGCAACCCGCTGTTCCACCGGCGAGGATGGCGACCGAAGAGTCCATCACCGCCCGCATGCAGTGAGTCCTGCCGTGGGGATCTGTCTCCTCCATCCTTTTTCCTGGCCTGTGCAGATGCGATTGGTTATGGCACGTTGCCCCGACATTCATTCTTTGACTTATAATCCCGCCGGTCCAGTCGCCAGACAACCACACGGCACGGTCTGTTCATCCGGCCTCTTTGCCGCCGCAGCGGAGGGGGAAAACCGGGTAAAAAATATTTTTCAGGCGGTTTTCCTGTGGACTTCATGACTTACGGAACCCCCTCGTTTTGGGCCTGCATGCAACCATTGACACCCCCACGGCACTCTGTCAATCTCCCCGACCTTGAGGGGAACACTGTCATTATCACAATGCAGTCTTTTTTTTAGAAACGCCAACATGCTGGCCTGTACCGGGGGGTAAAACAGATGGGAATATATGATGATAGCAAACTCGCGAGATCCGCACAGGCCGCCATGGATTCGGTGGATGAGCAGTTGCGAAAGAACCATCCACCTGAAACGAAAGAGACTTATGACCGCCTGCTTTCCCAGGGTTACGGCGACCAGGATGCGCGGCGGCTCATTGCCTCTGCGGTGGCGAGCGAGTCATTCATGGTCCTCACCCACGAAGAGCGGTTTGATCTGGCGCGCTATATCGCCACCTTGAGAAACCTGCCAAGAGTGCCGACCAGCTATGCATGGACATGAAAAATATTTGTTTGCAATGAGTCAATAAAAGAAATATTCCATCCGGGTGGCGGTGGTGCCGGACATCCGTTGCCTGTTTTCTCCATGCCGGTCATTTCCAGCCGATGTTCCGGGACAAACCGCTCCAGGGTGAGGCGCGTGGTGCGGGTCTACCACCTCCGGTTCCGTTGCCAGGGGACCAGCCACCCGGTTGGGCCAGGCTTCCCTGGCCGCCTGGGTCGCACCTCCCCGACTGAACGCCGCTGCATCCCTCTCGTTATGATTTTCCTCGATTCAAAATTCCTCAATTTATCTCTCTGATCTGCTTCTGACAACCGCTTGGCCGATCGAGAACACCTGGATTTGCATGGTGGAATGGTCATGAATGTGGGCTGACTTTTTTTCGTGCATTTTTGGCCAAGGCGTCTTAGAATGCGCAGAGAACGGTGCCTCGAATGAAAACTTGCCTTTCAAACAAACAAGTTAACGATAGTCAATGATCCAGAACGGCGTGCGGGGGAGTGATCGTGAAAGGGGACAGAGCGGGTTTCACCTTGATTGAACTCATGGTCGTCGTGGCCATCATCGGCGTACTGGCCGCCATTGGCATCCCCAGAATGACCAGTATGATCCTGACGGGACATTTGGCCGAGGCCAAACCCTATCTGATGGCCATTGCGGCGAAGGAGCGGGTTTATAAAACGCAACATGGCGGTTATTACACGCCGAAACCGGGGGATTCGGACGCCGGTTCGGCGACCTGTCCAACTCTTGTGTCCGAGTCATGTCTGGAAAGTAATTTGGGCGTCAATCTCAAGGATGCAGGTGATTTTTGTTTTGTGGTACGTAACGCCGACAACACATTAATCAGCACATCAGGCAATGTTGTTGCCCCTGCGGTTAATGGGGATCGCTTTGAGGTGTGGGCCATTTTGAACAATCAGGCGGTGGCCGTCAATCCCACGCTCAACGTCAACCCGGCACCGGCCTCCGGTGCCGTGACCTGCACACTGACGCCCAACAAGCAGGGACCAAACGGTTGGGTGGGGGCGGCTGGTACGGTGGGTGGACAGGGGCGGGTTGTGGTGTTGCGGTATCCGCCGACCGCCAGTGGTTTGGACACGGCGGCTCGCAGTGGACGCGCTGGCGTTTTTCTGGATTGGATAGACGGCATCAGCATAAGCGATCCCCTTCTGTGATGGCCATGGTTGCATGCAGCAGGCATAAAAGGAAATCGAATCGGGGGTTTACCCTGGTCGAGATCATGGTCAGCATGGTGCTGACCGGTATCCTGGTCGCTGGCATGGTCGGGGTGTGGGGGATGGTCGCCGAGCAGTTTTTTCGGCTGTCGTTGCGGCAGAAGGCCGTCTTTGTCCTGCATGGGCATATGGAGCGGTTGGCGCAGTTGTATCGTTTGGATAGTGCTGCGGCTGACGCGATGGTTACGACGATTTCGGATGGGTCGAAATTTTTAAAGATCACTGCTCCAGCAGTGAAATCATTGGCCGATTTTACATCGGGGGCGGTGGGGAGCGATGGATTCATTTTCCTGGCTCTGACAGGAGATCGGAATGTGGTTTGGTTGGACCGAGAGAAGGGTGTGACTGCGCAATTGCATTGGATAGAGGAGAATCTCTACCCGAACTGTGCCGGTACAACGGGTAATTGTCAACTCTTAACGTTATATCTGGATTATCCGTATCGCTTTAATAAAACCACAGGCAATAACCCCTCGATAGATCCGGTGGAGACGATTTCTGTCAAAACCATTGTGGGACAACGTCAATGAAACGCGCCAAATTGAATCGATTGACGGTTGCGAGGAATTAAAAGGTCCATGCCGGAAAGTGATGATCAACGCCAGAATGATGAATTCGACACCCCCTGGAAGGAGATCCTGGAGGCCTATTTCAAGGATTTTCTGGCCTTCTTTCTGCCAGTGGCGCACGATGGCGTCGATTGGGAACGTGGACATGAATTTCTCGACAAGGAGTTGGCCCGCATCACCCGCGAGGCGGAAACGGGTGATCGGCGCATGGATAAGTTGGTCAAAGTATGGCAGCGCGATGGCGTCGAACGTTGGGTGTTGATTCACGTTGAGATTGAGGGCAATCGTGAATCAAACTATTCAGAGAGAATGTACGTCTATCATTATCGCGCATTCGATCTCAAACGGATGCCCGTGGCCAGTTTGGCCATTTTGACCGATGAGGAGGCCGGTTGGCGACCATCGGAGTACGGCCAGGATTTGTGGGGAACACGACTGCACTATCAGTTTACCGCAGTCAAGTTACTGGACTATCCAGAAGCCGAGTTGGAACATTCCAGCAACCCGTTTGCTGTGGTCACGCTGGCGCATTTGCAGGCCAAGAAGACAAGGAACCGGACGGAAGATCGCTACCGGGTTAAATGGCATCTGATTCGCAGTTTGTATCAAAGTGGTTTTAATCGCCAGCAAGTGATCGATCTCTTTCGCTTCATCGACTGGGTGCTCCATCTGCCAAGAGAGGTTGATGATCGGTTGTGGGAGAAAATAGCTGACTTGGAGGAGAGCCAAAAAATGCCTTATATTACGAGTGTAGAACGGATTGGAATCAGGAAAGGCCGTCAAGAAGGTCTCCTTGAAGGTCGTCAGGAAGGCCGTCAGGAAGGCCGTCAGGAAGGCGAGTCCACGATGTTGACGCGCCAGTTGCAACGACGATTTGGCACCGTACCGGATTGGGTCAGTGAAAAAATCGCCAAGGCCGATCTGCCCTCCCTGGAGGAATGGGGTCTGCGGATACTGGATGCCCCAACACTGGACAGAGTGTTTTTGGACAAGATGTGAGACGTATTTTTCTGTGCAACGCTGGCAGTATGAGTGGTACACGTCTGACAGGGCAGTTGTTCATCGCTTAAAGGGGGCGTCATGGCATCAGATACTTTGCCCCTCGCCGGGGAGATGCTGCTTTACCAGACTGAGGATGGTCGTACCCGCTTGCAGGTGGTGTTGGACAATCAGACCCTATGGCTCAATCAAAAACAGCTTATGGAGTTGTTTGGCAAGGCCAAGACGACCATCAGCGAGCATATTGCCCATATTTTCGAGGATGGAGAACTGATGGAGGAGGCAGTTGTTCGGTTTTTCCGAACAACTGCTGCCGATGGCAAGCAGTACGAGGTGGCCTACTACCATTTGGATATGGTTCTGGCTTTAGGCTATCGGGTACGGAGTCCGGCGGGAATGC
Source organism: uncultured Magnetococcales bacterium (assembly GCA_903913345.1). Taxonomy (GTDB): domain Bacteria; phylum Pseudomonadota; class Magnetococcia; order Magnetococcales; family Magnetaquicoccaceae; genus Magnetaquicoccus. The sequence continues at coordinate 8,560 of CAIWLA010000060.1, forward strand.
GCTTTCGCCAGTGGGCCAGCGACAAGCTGAAAGAGTATATCATCAAGGGATTCGTGTTGGACGACGAACGACTGAAAAATCCCGGCAAAGGGCCGGACTACTTTGACGAACTGACCCGCCGACTGCAAGACATTCGTACCAGCGAGCGGCGGTTTTACCAGAAGATTACCGATATTTACGCAACGAGCGTGGATTATGACCCGTCCCATTCAATGACCAAGGAGTTTTTTGCCACGGTACAGAACAAGGTTCACTACGCCATCCATGGTTATACGTCTACCGAGTTGATTTCTCAACGCGCCAACAGTGCCCTTCCCAACATGGGCTTGACCAACTGGGAAGGTACGCGGATACACAAGGATGATGTGAGCATTGCCAAGAACTACCTGCACGAGGACGAACTGCGCGCCATGAATAATCTGGCGGAACAGTATTTGATCTTCGCCGAATCTCAGGCTGAGCGGCGCGTTCCTATGACCATGAGGGACTGGATCAAAAAATTGGAGGGGTTCCTGACTTTGAACGATCGGGAAATTTTGCAAAACGCTGGCAATGTGTCGGCGCGAATGGCGAAAGAGCAGGCCGAGAGGGAGTATGAAGTGTTTCGAGTGATCGCCGATCGACAACTGGAGTCGGATTTTGACCGCATGGTCAAACAATTGCCCAAGCCGAAAGGGGGGCGGTCGTCCGGTTTTACCCTGGTCGAGGTGATGATTGCGGGCAGTTTGGGCACGGTTTTGGCCCTGGTGCTGTTTCAGATATTGATGCAGGCGCAACACATGGCGGACGTGATGATCATGCAATCCACCCTGAACAGCCAGGCACGGGAGGTGTTTGAGTTGTTGATGGATGGGCGTGGTAATACACAGCTAACCGGTTATCACGGACGCAATGCGGATCCCTTTGTGGGTGAAATCAACCTAAGCCGCCAAAATGATGCAAGAAACGCTCTTACATTTCGGTTAGGTTTAGGGCCTGCCGGCGGAACAGCCATTCGGACACGAGAGACGATTCCTTTTAATGTGACATGTTCGGGCGTAGGTACGCCTGTCAAAACATGTGCCGCGAATAACCAGATCCTTAATGTGGATGGTTATATCGACGAATTTGGTTCAAAAGACGCTTTCTATTCTAATCCGCCGGACCCTTCTTACAGAACATCTGAGGTGACATTCACCATCATCGATCCTCAGCAAATACCGCATAGCACTGGCGACTCGCGTTTCATACAATCGGAATACAGTTCTTCCTATTGGACTGTGTTTTCCTTGAACAAGGATGTACCATGAAAAGACAGAAGACCTCCTTTCCCTCTGTCATCATCGACCAGCGAGGCAACGCTGTGGTCACGGTCATGATTACGATGTTCATGATCACATTGTTGGTTTCTGCCCTGGTTGAACATTTTCTCGTGGCGGAAGCCAATGCCGTGGAGGAGAGTTTGGCCAAGCTGCGGGTCTATTGGGCCATGTCGGGACATGTGGATTATATCTACAGCAGAGTCATGAAAGACAGTACTCTAGGAAACATCCAATCTTACATGAATGATCTGAGGGATCCGGCACCGGCAATTGATACCAGGACCTGGAACAATTATGGTGATAGTTATACGTTTGCGATTCAACAGAGTCTTGAAGGGAGTGGCGTACTGCTTGCGCTTGTTAATCCCGGATCAATTTTGCCGTTGCACGTGCAAGCGAATCTTGACACCACTACCCCAGCGTCTCCTGTATTAAAGATAACACAATATGAACGCTACTAAACCACTCTCCCACCCCGATCACCAGCCAAAGAGTGCTTGAGGGAAACACCATGGAACTTTTTTCATTTCTCAAAAAAGACAAGCAGGTCGCCCCCGTTGCCGCAGAGGGGCAGGAGGCGGTTGCCGAGGGCAATCGGTTTGTCCTGTTCACCACGCCGATTGGCTGGCAAAGCGGGATGCAGCAGGCCGATGGCTCTCTGGCAGAGAGCCAGTCGGGAGACAGTGTCCTGGTGGAGGGAGAGGGGTGGAAACGGATGGAGTCCATCGTCAGGACCGCCGTCTCTGCCAATACCAAATCCATCAAACAGGCCAAAACCATCTCCCTGTTGCTGGATGATGCATCCGTTCAGGTGACGGACAGCAAGCCCGCCGCCCTGCTGGCGGCCAGCGGGGCCACCGCCCGGCAATTTGGCAAACAGTGGCTCAACATCAAGGATGTCACCTACGGCTATGCCGACCTGCCGCCTGTGGCAGGGGGAATGGAAAAGAAACAAAAGGACGGCGTCTATGCCTTCATGGACGCCCAGAGGATGCGGGATTATCTGGCCGTGCTGGATAAAGAGGGGATCAAGGTCACCGAGGCCATCCCCATCGAGTATGTCCTGATCCATCGAGCCATTCATTCCGGTGAGCCGGTGTATGGCGGTCTCCAGATTGGGGGTCACAAGTCCACCATCGTCCTGGTCAACCATGAACTGGGCATTGTGCAGGTCCGCAAAATTCCCGTTGGCTATTTGACCCTGGTCCAGGCCGTTGCCAGTACCATGGGCGTCCCGGTGCAAGACGCCATCCAGGTGATGGCGCAAAGAGACCTGGCCTCCGAGGTGGTGCCGCTTGCGCCAGACGACGTGGAAGGGATGATCAAGATGCAAAACAGGAGCCTCCAGTTTCAGGCCCTGCAACCACCGTTGACCCGCCTGCTGGACGACATGAAAGAGTTCCTGGCCTTTTTCACCTTCCAAAAGGTGGCCGGTGCCCCCAGACAGTTGGAACTGTTCGGTGCCGTCGAACGGGTTCTCGGTCTGACCGCCTGGTTGAGCCACTATTCGGGGATGCCCACCGTGGTCTCCAAACAGTCGATGCTGGAACTGTTCGCCCACATGGAGCGTCCCATCCCCTGCAACCTCCTCAAAGGGGCCGAGAGCAGTCTGCTCACGGTCGGTCGGACCCGCTTTTTCTTTACGGAAGACAAGGGGTTCATATCGAGTCAGGAACTCTCCACACGGAACGTCCAGGGTTCGGCCATCCGTGCGGATCCGTCGCGATCGGCCTCCGGACAGGCCGATACCCGCAAACAGGCCGACCGTACCCAGAAAGGTCGTCCCGGTCGTTCCAGTCGTCGGGAGGTCAGAGGGGGTGGCAGCGGGGGACTCGGCGCGCTGTTCGCCCGTTTCAAGATGGGGACACAGCCGCCAGCCGGTGACACTGCCCTGGGCGGAGAAGATGGGCAAGATAGGCAATTTGCCGCACTCTTTGCCTTTCTTGTGTTGGGCGTCCTCTACTGGGGCTATTCCGAATATGACGCCCTCGGCAAACAATATCAGGCACAGGCCGGAGCCTATCTGGCGGTTACTGCGGAAAACAACCAACTCCAGAAACAAATGCGCAGCCATGAGGCCACCGTTAAAAAAATGGGGGCCGCCACGGATACCACAAAAATTTTCTGGTCGGAAAAATTTTTGGCCCTGGCCAACAATATGACCAAGCATATCTGGTTGACCGATGTCTATCTCAGCGAAGAGGAACGGTCTGTGGCGGGTGCCAAGGTGAAAAGCAAGACCATGGTCATTGAGGGAAATGTCCTGCCCTCCACCGATGGCCATGTGCAAATTATTGCGGAATACATAGACAGTCTGTTGCGTGACAGTAAATGGTTCATGAGCGACTTTCGCGATGTGGTGTTCCAGGGAGCGGAGTTTGAAGGAGATTCCGACAATGCCGTCGGCG
>CAIWLA010000061.1 GCA_903913345.1 uncultured Magnetococcales bacterium
CCCAGTTTTGATCCATCAGTGCGATTGGCTTAGTCATAGTGACCGAAGCATAGCACAAGACCTAGCTTACAGTAAAGAGGTTAACGCTTATGGGGCGAAGCCCCGAACCAAGGCCATTCACCAGAAAATCCGCTATATGATCTTGAACATCCTTTCAAAATTGGCTATTTTCAGCACCTTGAGAACCTCCGGGCGTGCATGGATAATTTCCACATCGGTTTCGGATCTCATGTAGGCACGCATCAGAAGGAGCATACCCAGTGCGGAAGAGTCGATATATTCCGTACCGGCCAGATCGACGACAATACGCCGATAATGGTCTTCCTCCGTCAGTTCCTTGCGGTAGGCATCACGAAACTGGTTATGGCTCTTGGCCGTGAATCGACCTTTGACCTGGATGATGGTCTCGTGCTCTGTACGTGAAACGGAGACGGATGATTCCATCGCTTGTTCCCTCCTCATGGATGTATAACCTGCAAGACCGGGATACCGACCCCTTCTGTCGGCCATATACAACCTGGATGATGCCTCGCTGGGTTTCGTTTGTCAATGTTTTTCCCCATCGGGTGGGTCGGGAGGCTCCCCAGTGTTGGCCATCATTCCTCGTCCTGAGGGTGGGCATGGGGGGAATATTCGATGTCCGGGGAGTCGTCCTCGCTGGCGCGCATGAATCCCGACTCCCCGGTCCGTTGTTCCCCCAGATAACCCATGCTGGCCATGCTCAGGGTCTTTTCCCCCGCCACAATGACATGATCCACCAGCCGGATCCCCATCGGCAGTAAAATGCGTTGCAACAGGGTGGTCAAGTGGATATCGCTTTGCGAGGCCTGCAATATGCCGGAGGGATGGTTGTGGGCCAGGATGACATTGACCGACTTGTGCCGCAACACCGTCTCCACCACCTGCCGGGGGTGGATCAGTGCCTCCGTGACCGTGCCGCGACTGATCAGGGCCGGAAAGAGCAGCTGGCACCGGTTGTCCAGACAGAGGGCATAAAAGACCTCCTCCAGCCGTCCGGCCATGAGCGGAATCAAAAAACAACTGGTCCGATACGGATCATTCAACGGCATTTTTTCCCGCGTGGCACTGTCATGCAGATAACGTCGAGTCAACGGGGGAATCATCGTCAAAAAGGCCGCCGCCGCCTCGCCCATCCCCGGCACAGAGGCCAAATCCTGGGCGTCCGCATCCAGCACAGCCGACAGACAGCCAAAACGCTGCAACAGGAGGTGCGCGATCCGGTTGGTATCCTGACGGGGCAGTGCATTAAACAGCAACAGTTCCAAAACTTGATGATTTTCAAACTGTTCCAGTCCTTCATGCAAAAAACGTTTACGCAAACGTTCGCGGTGCCCCCGATGAAGGGTCGAACCGTTCGTCTGATCATGGGGTGCGATGCAGCCTGCCACTGCGTTGTTATCCTTCTCTGCCATGGCCATAAACCACTCCCGTTCGATCGCGGTACGCCTCGCGCGACAAACCTGTCGGTAATCCACCAACCTCTATTAGATCATGTCTGCTTTGAAAGGCGAAGTTTTTTGGAACAGGCACCAGAAATACAATTAAAAATAGAAAACATGAACAGTATCAATGTCTTTTTGGCAACAGGCATGTTCAATGTCATGATTGCATCGGCGACAGATTAGAATAAGCGGTCAGTGGGTTTTAAGATCGAGACAGGCCATCCCGATCGTGAACAGGGTGTGGGTGGTTCAAACGGGCCTGCGGATCGGTCGTTGGCGGTCCCTGTTCGTTTTCGCACAACAAGGCTTGACCTGGGGCACCATTCCGTTTCAAATGGGGGGTCAACAGGTGTAGGGGATTAAAACGCCGGAGCAGGCTGGGCGATCGCCGGTTTGGCTGTTTGCAGACGGGAGGAAAGTCCGGGCTCCACAGGACAGGATGCCGGGTAACACCCGGCGGGGGCGACCTCAGGGATAGTGCCACAGAAAACAGACCGCCAGCCGGATGGCAGGCAGACCGCAAGGGACTGCGCCATTGCTGGTAAGGGCGAAACGGTGCGGCAAGAGCGCACCGCGCTTTCGGTAACGAAAGTGGCAGGGAAAACCCCATCCGGAGCAAGACCAAATAGGGGGACGTCAAAGACGGTCCGTCCAGTCCCCGGGTCGGTCGCTTGAGTTGCCCGGTAACGTGCAACCTAGAGGAATGATCGCCAGCCCGGTGTCGGCAAGGCACCGGGAGACAGAACCCGGCTTACAGGCCTGCTCCGGCTGCCCCGCCACCGGTCTCGATTTCAGGAGAACAGTCGTGTCCGAAAACTGCATTTTCTGCAAAATAGTCGCCGGAACCATTCCGGTCAAGCGGGTGTATGAGGATGAGGTGGTGTTGGCGTTTCCCGATATCGCGCCCCAGGCACCGGTGCATGTCCTGGTGATTCCCAAGCGGCACATGGCCTCGTTGGCGGCGTTGACGGAGGCGGACCGGGGGGAAATGGGCCACTGGTTGGAACGCCTGTCCCATGTGGCCCGCCTGCTGGGTGTGGATGAGGCGGGTTATCGCACCATCATCAACACCAATGCCCATGGGGGGCAGGAGGTCTTCCACCTGCACGGCCACATTCTGGGTGGTCGGCCCATGGGGCCGATGGTGGCTCGTTAAAAGGGTATGATCCGTTATGATTGCCATGCGGAGTTTCAGTTGGCCCGGCGGGACATCGACAAGGCGTGGGTGGAGCGGGTGTTGTCCGATCCGCATGAACGAGAAGACCGAGGGGACAAGATCTCTCTTTTGGCTTGTTTGCCCGAAAGGGGCAAGATGTTGCGGGTCGTGGTACGATTGAACGATCCCGAATATGTCATAACCGCTTATTTCGACAAGAGGAAGCCATGCGCGTGAGAGTGGATGCCCAGTCGGACGCCATCTACCTGGATTTGACCCAAGGGAAGATTGAGAGCAGCGAAGAGGTGGCCGATGGCATCATTCTGGACTATGACGCCAAGGGATCTTTGGTGGGCATCGAAATCCTGGATGCGTCCAAAAAATCCCAAGACACGGAAACTTTGCACTCCCTGACCATGGAGTTGGGTCGGGTGGCGTGATGGTCAAAAAAATCGGGCCAGGAAAGATCTTTTTCCTATCCGCGATTAAAACGGCGCGCCAACTCCAGCAGGATCTGCTCCGGGGTGATCTGGTGTGCGGCCAGCATGACCAGACAATGAAACCATAAGTCTGCGGTTTCATTGATGATGGCCTCGGTCTGGCCACTTTTGGCGGCGAGGAGGGTCTCGATCGCCTCTTCGCCAATTTTTTGCA
>CAIWLA010000062.1 GCA_903913345.1 uncultured Magnetococcales bacterium
CCTGCTGACCAATCACCTTGGCCAACCGCTCCCGAAAACCCGGATCCCGGTCGCTGCACTCCATTCTGCTCTCCATGACGATCACCCCTTCTGGTTCGGAAACGTGAGAAAAACGCACCAGTACGTTTTTTCACTTGACGGAGTTCGTAAAAAACAGGAATATCTTGCTGCAAACAAAAAACGAACTGGAAAACGAACCCGTATCGTTCAATAATGTCGGCATCCTAACCGGTGCGGGGGCTGTTTTTCAATGGACGCTGTGACAGATGGGGAAAAACCCCGCAGGAAAGGGAACGGGCCATGAAAAAAAAACGAACTACCCGTTTGTCTCGTACCAGGGCTGATGCGCTCCGCACGTTGGGGAACGGTTTTGGGCATCCACGGTTGGGGCAAACGGTTGAGATCAACAATCAGGAGCAGGTGCCGCACATTTTACGGGAGATTGCCCAGCTCGAACGGCATGCCATTGCCATCGAGGCGGATGTTTATCACAGCATGTTTCTCGTCTGCCGGTCGGCCAATCGTTTTCTGGCGCCCCGTCGCACCCGGATGCGGGCGCTGGTGACGGGTCTGCTGGCCTTCAAGGCCGGCTGGCGTGAGGCGCGGCACAAGGACGATGCGCATCCCAAACGGCGGACCGCAAAAGAGCCGGGCAAAAAACAGTCACCCACCCTACCATCTCATTCGACCGGAAAGGCACAATCATGACACACATGCAAGCAATCCAGGACAACGCGGCCTGCTCGGATCTGCCCGAATCGCTGACGGACATGGCGGCCATTCTCGGCATTTCCGGCACGTTGGAAATTGTCAAAGCCTATGGGGGCACGCGGCTTTTTGTGCCCAAGCAGATGGGGGTCCAGCATCATCTGGCCAATCTGCTGGGTATCGAGCAGGCCAGACGGTTGAGCAGTCATTTTGGCGGCGAGAGTTTGACCATTCCGCGCATGGCCCATGCCATGCGGACCAGGCGCAACCGGGAGATCATACGGCGTTATGATGCCGGCGATTCGACGCGGGTGTTGGCGCAAGCCTATCATCTGACAGATCGGCAGATTTATACCATACTTTCCAAACCGTTATAAAATAAATTCACAGGCGGGTGCATCATGAAGGACAGTGGGCAGAAAGAGACAGGCAAGCAGTGGGAGGTGTTGGCGGAAACCTTGCTGACGGCCTATCTTCAGTCGCATCAGGAGGCGATGGAGGCCATTCAGGGGCAGGTGACGGATCCTTTGCAGAGGGTGGAGGCGTTGTCCAAATTGTCGTTGGCTTTGGATCGCACGTTTCGTGCTTTGGATCGGGGGGGAGCGGAGGTGTCGCCGTTGCTGGTGGCACGCACGGTATTGGATCGGCAGGCAGAGTTTATCAAGCTGCGTTTTCCGAACCATTTATCCGCTTTTCTGGAAATTCTGGAACCGTTTGGCCAAGCTTTGCTGGCGGACGGCTCATTCTGAGTCCGTTTCCATTTCAATCGTGCCCTGTTTTTAAAATTGGTTGCCGGGGTCCGGGCACCGTCACGGTCCCCGGCGGGAG